>CAXTRN010000016.1:0-28883 GCA_964246645.1 uncultured Acidobacteriaceae bacterium | reverse complement strand
TGGTGGCGGCGTTTGACGGCGCTGATGGCGCGGATGGATGGGGGTGAAAAACCGCGACCCGTGGCTATGCTGTTGACCGGATTTTTCCTACGCCTGGCAGTGGTGGTCGTGGTGCTTTATGTTAGTCTGAGATTTCTCGAAGGCTCTGTCCTGGCACTGGCGATCGGTTTGGGTCTGGGCGTGTTCGCGCTCACCGTGGAAGGGTTACGGCTCGTCAAGGCGTGGACGGGATAGGGAGTTGGCCACAGTTCGGGCCGGCGAAGGCCCTCGAAATCAGTGGTACGGAACGAAGCTTCGAACGAGATCATGCAGACACAGTTGTTGTTTACCCGATTGTTGAATCACCTGTTTGCGCGTCCGGTTGACGCGTCGCTGAGTGCGTTGCATCTGGCACCGGCTTATCCGCAAGCGCCGATCACGAATGCCAATGCGATGGAGGTACTGGTTTTTCTAGTGCTTCTGGGTTATTTCATTCTGGTGCGTGCTTCCTTAAGTGTGGAAACGCCGGGCGGCGTGCAGCACCTGGCAGAGATGACGCATGAGTTTGTCTCCGACCAGGGAGAGCAGATTATCGGGCATGGAGTTGAGCGCGTTACCGGCTACCTGACCGCCCTCTTTTTGTTCATCCTGCTGTGCAATCTGGCAGGCTTGATTCCGGGGCTCTCGTCGCCGACGGCGGATGTTTCCGTGCCACTAGGGCTAGCCCTGCTCACCTTTGTGTACTACCAGTACCACGGCGTTCGCGTGAACGGGCCGGGATACATCAAGCAGTTTCTGGGACCGGTGTGGTGGATTGCGCCGTTGCTCTTTCCGATCGAAATCATTTCGCATTTGGCACGTGTTTTGTCACTCACCGTACGGCTATACGCCAATATGTTTGCCGGCGATCTGCTGACTCTCGCCTTCTTTTCGCTAATTCCGATCGGCGTGCCGCTGGTGTTTCTGGGGCTGCACCTTGGTGTGGCGGTCGTGCAGGCGTATGTGTTCATGTTGCTGGCGGCGATTTATCTTTCCCTGGCTGTGGCGCATGACCACTAAAGGAATGAAGATGTTCGCGGTCAAGACGCAGATTCCCTGCGGAAATGACAGCAAGAACGGCCAATGCCGTTGGCGTTTCCTTTGACATTCCCACGCAGGGGCGCTCCCTCTGCGCGGTGCGCACTGCCGCCGCTTCAGCGTGAGGGGGCCAGCACGGTGAGCCTCAACCACCCACTGGCGGCGAGATCTACGGGGGCAGGAGTTTCACGAATGCGTATTCTTGGCACCATGAAGTACATTTTCGCCACGTTGGCTGCGCTGCTGCTTGCATCGCCAGCCTTTGCTCAAGCCGCTGGCAACGCCAGTCCTGCCGCACAGTGGGTACCGCTGGCTGCCGGTCTGTCCATGGCCTTGGCTGCGGGTCTTTGCGGTTTGGCGCAGGGCCGGGCGACGGCCTCTTCCGCGGAAGCGCTGGCGCGCAATCCTGGCGCAAGGCCGGGTATTTTCATCTTCCTGATTTTGGGCCTGGCGTTTATCGAATCCCTCGCCTTGTTTACGTTCGTGATTATCTTCCTGAAGGTACAGGCATAACTCCCTGTTCGTGTAACACCAAAGGCCTCCGTCTAACGGAGGCCTTTGTGTTTGTAACGCAACCCGGTTTCAATGCATGTTCTAGCTCATTTCAACACCGGAAGCACTGCCGTCGTGTCTTCGCATAGCGTTGGGCTGCTCGCCTGCAAAGACCCTGCAGGCCGCCTGTCTCCGCCCCCCATCCAGCTTGGCAAAACGCCTACGGGAGTGACCCGACACGGGCCGTGGGCAGGGTCGCGGGAAGCGTCGAGTGCAGCGCGGGAGTGTTGTAAGCGGGCAGGACCGGCGGGGTCGCCCGTTGAACGAGGTTGAGCATGTGGCCGGGGGCGATGCCGAGTACGAGCGTTGCAAGCGCGCTGCCGGCGAGGGCAAGACCGGCGGGAACGGTGAGCTTATGCGCAGGAGAGCTGCCCGCTGTATTGCTAAGCGGACGGGCGTAAAGAGCCGCCAGCAGACGGAGATAGTAGAAGCAGGCTATGCCGGAGTTGGCGAGGCCGATGACCGCAAGCCAAACATAGCCGTGATTGATGGCGGCGGAGAAAGCATAGAACTTGCCGAAAAAGCCGCCCGTGAACGGGATGCCGATCAGGGAAAGCAGAAAAAAGCTGAGCAGGGCCGCGAGACCGGGCTTCTGCTGCGCAATGCCGGTGAAATCGTCGAGGGTGCGTGCGCCCTCGCTGAAGCCGGAAAGCTCGGTGAGCACAAGGAACGCGCCGACGTTCATGGCCGCATAGGCGGCTGTGTAGAAAAGAGCGCCGGCGACGGCGTTGGGTTCGGTGGCGGTGAAGGCGACAAGCAGGTATCCGGCATGCGCGATGGAAGAGTAAGCGAGCATGCGTTTGACGTCGCGCTGCAGCAGGGCGCCGAGATTGCCGATCGTCATGGAAGCCACGGCGAGGAGGTAGATCAGCACCACCCATTCGCGATGCAGCGTGGGCGTGGCGTTGAAGAGAAAACGGAGGAGAACGGCAAAAGCGGCAGCTTTGGGTGCAGTGGACATGAGGGCGACCACCGGAGCCGGCGCACCCTGGTACACGTCCGGCGTCCAAACGTGAAAGGGCGCGGCAGAAACTTTGAAGCCCAGTCCGATGATGACCATCGCCACGGCCAGCAGGCCGAGTCGCGGAGTTGCCGTGGTGGCCAGGCCGGTTGCAATGGCGCCGATGGAGGTGGAGCCGGTGGCGCCGAAGCAAAGTGCGATGCCGTAAAGAAAGAAGGCCGTTGCGAAGGAGCCGAGAAGGAAATATTTGATGGACGATTCAGACGCGGTGGCTTGGCCTTTGCGAAAGCCGGCCAGGATGTAGGTGGAGATGGAAGAGATTTCCAGGCCGATGAAGACCATCAGGAGCTCGACCGAGCAGGTCATGAACATCATGCCGGTAGCCCCGAAGATGACCAGCGCGAAGTATTCGCCGGCGTGTGTGGTGGGGCCTTCGAAGTAGTCGAGCGAAGCCAGCAGAACGGCCAAAACCACGGCGGCGATGAGCAGATGAAAGAAGATGGAGAACTCGTCCACCTGGACCGTGCGGTAGAACGCCATGAGAGGCGCGCCGCCTTCCGCATCGATCCAGCGGTGCTGGTACCAGGTGGCTGCCGCAGCCGAAATGGTGCCGAGGATAGCCAGCCAGCCGAGACCTTTGCGCGATTGCGCGGGTGGAAGCATGGGCTCGACCATCATGACGATGACGCCGGTGAGGGTGAGGATGAACTCGGGCAAAAGGGCGAGGAGATTGTCGGACATTATCGGCTCTCCTGCGGGCGGTCCAGGGTCAGTGCGGCGGATGAAGGACGGAGCTTGTTCGGCTTTGAGTGGAGAGGCGTCGAGTTTGGGCTCGTGTCAAGCATCGAGGCACGCGGCGCCGCAAGCGAGGAAACGGTGTTGTAGGTTTCGGTTTCCACGTGCCGAACCGGGTTCGCTTCAAAGTGCGCGGGCTTGTCGGCCAGGACGGTGCCGAAGGTGTCGATGGAGTGCATCCAGAGAGGAGAAGCGACACCCATCAGGAGAAAAAGGGCGATGAACGGCCAAAGTTCGACGTGTTCGCGCAGATTGAGATCCCAACCGGCGACCTCCTCTGAACGCAGACCGAGGCGGCCATAGAAGACCCGCTGCAGCATGACCAGCATGTAGGCGGCTGAAAAGATGACGCCGCTGGTGCCGACAACGGTCCAAAGCGCTTGATGGTGAACGGTCGAAACCCCCGTGCCGGAAAGAATGAGGAACTCGCCAACGAAGCTCGACAGCATGGGCAAGCCGACGGCGGCGAGCGCTGTGATGACGAACATGGTGACGATCCAGGCGTGTTTGGAGGCAAGGCCCCCGTAGTCGCGCATATCGTAGGTGCCGTAGCGCTCGTAAAGCAGACCTAGCAGCACGAAAAGAGCCGCGCCGATGAGGGACTCGTTGAGGATTTGGAAGATCCCGCCGTCGATGCCCGCGACCGAAAAGCTGAAGATGCCGAGGACGATGAACGAAACGTGGCCGAGGGTGGAAAATACCGCCAACTTTTTCAGGTCATTTTGCACAAGGGCGAGGAGCGATCCATACAGGATGCCGATGGCGCCAAGTGCAATGAGAAGCGGGGCGATGTGCCGGGACTGATCGGGAAAAAGGCTGAACGAGAAGCGCAGGATGGAATACAGGCCAAGTTTGCCGGCGAGGATCATGACCGCAGCCGTGGGCGCCTCTTGCATGGCGTCGGAAAGCCAGCCATGCAGGGGGAAGATGGGAACCTTCACGGCAAAGGCCACCAGGAAGGCGAGCGAGCAGAGCCAAAGTGCGCTGTTATTTGCCGTGATGCGGTGGGCCGCGGCGAGCGGCTGTAGGACGGTGAGATCAAAGCTGCCGGTGTGAGCGTAAAGCCAAAGCATACCGACAAGCAGCATGGCAGAGGGAATAAAGGTGTACAGGAAGAACTTGATTGCGGCGCGGCGGCGGTTTTCGGTGCGTCCGAAGGTGGCGATCAGCAGAGTCATGGGCACCAGGGAAAGCTCCCAGAAGCCGTAATACAGGAATAGGTCGAGGGCCATGAAGATACCGAGCATGGCAACCTGTTGCAAAAGAAAGAGGGTGAAGAAGAGCTTGGTGCGGGCAGCCACGGTGCGCCAGCTGGCGAGTACGCCAATCGGGGCGAGAAACCCTGTGAGCACAATGAGCCACATCGACAGGCCATCGACGCCGAGGTGGTAGCGGATAGCGGGCGACGGAATCCAGGAGGCGTTTTGCTCGAACTGGAAGCCGGGGTGGCCGTAGGTGAAGTGGGCCGGCAGGTGCAACGTCATCCCAAAGGTGAGCAGCGTGACAGCCAGGGCAACGAGGTGGTGCGTTTTGGCGCCTTCGCGTTCAGGAAGAAGCACAAGGAGGCCGGCACCGGCGAGGGGTGTGAGCAGGATCAGCGTGAGGATGGTGTGATCTAGATTCATTTAGGGATTCATGAAGAATGTATTGGGTTCGTGCCGGTTCTAAATGCGGATTCCCTTCGGGAACGCCAACTGAAGCATTATCGGGAGATGAGTGGAGGAACGCCGAAAAGTACGACGGCGATGACGATAGCGGCGCCAAAGGCGAGCCAGCCGGCATAGGAGCGGATGTTGCCGGTCTGCATGCGACGCGTTAGCCAGCTGAGGCCCTGCGTACCGGCCGCAAGACCGGAGCCGGTACCCTGCACCACGGCGCCTTCAAAGAGATAGCCGAGAAGAACACGGGCGGCCATCCGCAGCGGCATGACGAGGCCGACGCCGTAGGCTTCGTCGATCCAGTACTTGTGATCGATGAGGGCATAGAGTGGGCGCGCGGCCTTGGCGAGGCGGGTGGCTGTCCCGGGACGACGGTAGTAGAAGAAATATGCCACGAACAAGCCCAGAAGCGAGGTGAGCAGGGAAATGCCTGCGAGCGTGAACTCGGTCGCGTGCGAAACCGGGTCGGGGGCAATCTCGGTGCGAGTGGCGGCGAGGAAAACGGGTTCGAGGAAGTGCTCAAGGTGATTGGCACCGCCGAGCGCAGCAGGAACACCGATCCAGCCGCCGATCAGGGCAAGGATGGCTAAGGCAGCGAGCGGAATCGTCATGACGGCAGGAGACTCATGCACGCCGTGTGCAGGGGTGGCGTGCGCGCCGGCCTGCGCGTTGGCCGGGACCTGTCCGGCATCGTGTTCCGCGGCGTCCGCTTCGGCAAAGGTGGCGTGAGTCGCAGTGGCGTTCGGAAGGGGATGCGTGCTTTGCCCATGCGCAAGGGCATGTTCATCGAACCGCTCGGGACCGAAAAAGGTCTTGAACCATAGCCGGAACATATAGAAGCTGGTGAGGCCGGCGGTCGCAAGGCCGATGAACCAGAGCAGCTTGGCGAGCGGGTTGTGCGAAGAAAAGGTGCGATAAAGGATCTCGTCCTTGGAGAAAAACCCGGAAAAAGGCCATATGCCCGCAATGGCGAAGACCCCGGCGGTCATCGTCCAGAAGGTAACCGGAATGCGTCGGCGGAGGCCGCCCATCACGCGCATGTCCTGCTCACCGCTCATCGCGTGGATGACAGAACCGGCGCCCAGAAAGAGCAGGGCTTTGAAGAAGGCGTGCGTCATAAGATGAAAGACGCCGGCGCCGTACGCCGCCACGCCGCAGCCTAAAAACATATAGCCGAGCTGCGACACCGTGGAATAGGCAAGCACGCGTTTGATGTCATGCTGCACCGCCCCGATCGTGGCGGCGAAGAGGGCAGTCAGCGCGCCAACGAGGGCGATGACGCCAAGCGCGTAGGGCGAGCGGTCAAAGAGCGCATGGCAGCGGGCGACGAGGTAAACGCCGGCAGTGACCATGGTCGCCGCGTGGATTAACGCAGATACCGGCGTAGGGCCTTCCATGGCGTCGGGAAGCCAGACGTAGAGAGGAATCTGCGCGGATTTGCCGGTAGCGCCAAGGACGATTAGGAGGCAGATGGTCGTCAAAAAGCCGCCGCTCACCGCCGGCGGCAGCGCATTGACGCGGGCAAAGACTTGCGCGAAGTCGAGTGAACCGAAGTGGGTGATGAGCAGAAACATGGCGAGCAAAAAGCCGAAATCGCCGATGCGATTGACGATGAAAGCTTTCTTACCGGCGTTTGCGGCCGAATCCCGCGGGAAGTAAAAGCCGATCAGCAGGTAGGAGGCCAGCCCGACGCCTTCCCAGCCACCAAACAGCAACAGAAAACTGGCCGAAAGCACAAGCACCAGCATGAAAAACATGAACAGGTTGAGGTAGGCGAAGAAGCGCCAATACCCCTCGTCATGAGCCATATACCCGACGGCGTAGATGTGAATGAGAAAACCGACGCCGGTGATGATGGCCAGCATGATGAGAGTGAGGTGGTCGGCCGCGAAGCTGAAATTGACCTGAAAGCCGGTTACAGCTATCCATGGGCGGCCAATGACGGTGAGGGCTTCCGGAGCGCCGGCACCGAGCATAAACGCCCAAAGCCGCGCTACCAGGAGAGCTGGGGCTGCGGTAAACAGCAAGGCGATGGCGGCCACCCCGGCGCGGGGCAAGCGGCGGCCAAGGGTGCCGTTCAGCAAAAAGCCGGCGAAGGGAAACGCCGGAATAAACCAGAGCAGGGAGGGATTCATGCGATGTGGGCGCTCATACAGGGAAGAGGCAAACGCAAATTCCCTTCGGCAATGACAACAAGAGGAACAAACCGGAGGGTGGCGGGGAACACGGAAACAGGGCGCATGGGATCAGTTCTTCATCAGGTTGACCTGATCGACGTTCAGGGTTTTGCGGGCACGGAAGAGCGCGATGATGATGGCGAGCCCGACGGCGGCTTCCGCGGCGGCGACCACCATAACGAAAAAAACGAAGATCTGACCGGAAACCTGATGCCACATGTGCGCAAACGCGACAAAGGTGAGGTTCACCGCATTCAACATCAGCTCAATCGACATGAAAATGGTAATGATGTTGCGCTTGATCAGAAAGGCGGCGATGCCGATGCAAAACAGGATGGCGGCAAGGACGAGGTAGAAGGCAATGGGCACCACGGTCCTACAGCTCCTTTCGCGCAAGCACAACAGCGCCGAGAATGGCGACCAGGATCAAGATCGAGGTGACCTCAAAGGGAAGCAGGAGCGAGGTGAAGAGGACATGCGAGATCTCCACGATGTTGTTGGCTGCGTTCGAAAGATAGCCGCCCAGTTGGGTAGTTCCGAGTTGCCGCTTTTCAGAAAGAAACACAAAGGCGAGCAGGCAGAGAACGGTCGTGACACCGGGAAACCCTGCAATGGCGACGATCTTTGAATGTTTGGTGCGATCCTCTTCGCCGGCATTGAGCAGCATGATGACAAACACGAAGAGCACCATGATGGCGCCCGAGTAGACAATCACCTGCGCAGCGGCGAGAAACTCTGCCCCGAGCGAAAAGTACAGCACGGCCAGCGACATCATAACCACAATGAGCGACAGCGCCGAATTGATCGGATGCCGCTGCAGCAGCAGGTTTAGAGCGCCGCCGACGGCGAGCAGACCAAACAGGATGAAGAGAAAAAGTTCCATCGTGGCGTAAAACCTGGGCCTTTGTTCCAAAGCGGTTTGGCGAGTTTCTGTTCGGTTTGGTCTATTGTAAAGCGTTTAACCGCCGGTGCGGAGGAAAGCGGAGTTTCTTCTTCGGCTGGTACAAACGGCAGTGCGCCGGGGGTGGCGGCTTACGACAAAAGCAAAACGCGGATTCCCTTCGGGAATGACAGAGGAAGGTTGCGGCAATTGCTTTGGGCTTGGCCTTTTCGCGCTCAGCTGCGGAAGGCGAGGACCAGCGAGGTGGCCAGAATGTTGAGCATCGCGACAGGCAGCAGGAACTTCCAGCCGAAGCCCATCAGTTGGTCGTAGCGGAAGCGGGGCAGCGAACCGCGAACCCAGATATAGAGCAGAAGGAAGGCGAAGATCTTTGCCACAAACCAGAGAATCGGTAGGAACAGAAGAAAGACTCGGCCGGTCAGAATGTGGTCGAAGAGATGCCCGAAGGGTGTGGACGCACCGCCAAAAAAAAGCAGTGTGGCTACGCACGCAACCGTAATCATGTTGGCGTACTCAGCCATGAAAAACATGGCGAACTTCATCGATGAATATTCGGTGTGGTAGCCGGCGACGAGCTCGGATTCGGCTTCGGGCAGATCGAAGGGTGTCCGGTTGGTTTCGGCATAGGCGGCCATCAGGTAAATGAAAAAAGCAATGAGCTGAAAGCCACCGAAGATGTTCCAGCTCAGCGCCCCGTGCGCGGACTGCGAACCGACGATGTCGCGCAGGCGCAGCGAGCCCGCACGCAGAACAACGCCCACCAGCGACAGGCCGAGGGCGAGCTCGTAGCTGATCACCTGAGCCGTAGCGCGTAGGCTGCCAAAAAGCGAAAACTTGTTATTGGAGCTCCAACCGGAGAGCGCGATGCCGTAAACGCCGATGGAGGTGACGCCCAGGATGACGAGCAGGCCGATGTTGAGGTCGGAGATTTGGGTCAGATTCACGCCGCGTACATAGAACGGCGCACCGAACGGCACAACCGAGATCGAGATCAGCGCGCAGGCAAGGGCGATGACGGGCGCGAGAATGAACAAGGGGCGCTGCACCGCGAGCGGCATCAGGTCTTCTTTTAGGAAGAGCTTGATGCCGTCGGCAAGGGGCTGCAACAAGCCGAACGGGCCGGTGCGCGAGGGCCCCCAGCGATTCTGCATGCGCCCGAGCACCTTGCGCTCCAGCAGCACGGTATACGCGACGGCCGTCAAGGTAATGACGAGCACGACGGCGATCTTGAGGACGCTGATCAGGAAAAAGACTTGGAAGTCGGAAAGATGGCTCATGGGATATGTGGCTGCAAATCCATCGTACAGCTCATTGCGTACCGTTGCCTGAATGCACTATCTCTTTGGACCCGTTAAAGGACCCGGTGGATGGGAAGGTAGATTTCTCCCGTTTGTGCTGCATGTCGCTTCTTCCGTAATAATAGGGTCACAAAGTCAATCCTCTCCTCCAAAACCGCCATCAGGTCAGCTCCGTCCATGAGCACGATCACAATTCCTGCGGACGAGTGCGCGCTAATTCCTGTCGGAGTGAATCCGTTGATGGAAAGGAAGATGCCCAAGGTGTTTTCCAGCTTCCGTCGAACTTTCGCAGCAAAGGCGTCAAGATCACTTGCATCCGTTTGTCCCTGACGCCATTTTGCCTCGAACAGAAAATCAGTGCCAGCCAGAGAGAAGGCACCGTCAATTTGTTCGCCTAGTTTCCGAAAGGATGCTTTTGGATCGAGATCAAAAAGCTCGAACAGATCGTACATAATTTTTTCAAGCTCAAACCCTCGGCTCTGGGCATTTGTTGAAGTAACCAAGGCCATGTATTGGACTTTGATTTGTTCCAATTTCTCGCGTATCGCAGCGTTCGTCTTCAGCTTCTCCGCCACCCTCCTTTGACGTTGAGCTAATTCGTCCGACTCCTTCTTCATTAACTCGTGCGGTATAAGCAGAGACTGTAATTGCTGCACTGAGGCCCGAGCGCGCGCAGCCTTTTCGGAGCCTCCGTCCAGCTGTTCTAAGTGTTCGAAAGATGTGACAATGCTGACCTCGTGACATACCCGGGTCAAGCTTCCCAGGTACTTATCCTGGTTCTCAACTAACTGATCAACAAGGTCGGATACGATTTGCCTTTTGTACTTTGTCCAATCGATAGAGCCAATGAGCGCTGCATTTTGAAGACATTGTTGCAGAAAGCTCCGCAGGTCATTTTTGTACCAATAAATGGAGCAGAGGGCCTCTTTGACCGCGACGACTGCTGCAGGTGACAACCGTTTGGACATATCTCGCGCGACCCGACCCCGTTCATCTCACTTCGACCTCTGTAGAGAAAAAGTCTAACCGGTTAGTCCCCCGCTGCTTCTGCGAAGTGGTCGGCGACCTCGCGTTCCTGGTGACGGTTGATCGATTGAAGCATGGGGCTGTAGTTGGTGAGGGTGCCGGAGGTGAAGAGGGTATCGGCGCTGGGCAGGATCAGGTCTTTGCGGTTTTCTATCTGCACAAGGCCGGACGCGGCAGGGGTGATGTGCTGGTCATTGCCGCTGAGTAGCTGCAGGCGCAGGAGCTTGTCGTAGCCGGGAACGAGGCGCTGGATTTCATCGAGGATCGCAAAGGGATCAAAGGGCGACAGCTTCGGTTCCAGGTTGTTCGCGGTGAGAAAGATGGCGTGGCGGTCGGCCTCACCGGTCTGCGCGCCACGGCTTTGGCCAAGATCGGCGCGGACGCCGCGGCCGAAGGGAACGAGCGACTTCACCGGATGATCCATGCGGTCGGCGAGCCGCACAATCAGCTCGAAATCAGAGCGGGCACCGGATTTGTCAGCAGCCTTTTGTACCAGCTGAAGATCGCCGTAAGAGTTGGTGACAGAGCCCGACTTTTCGTACAGGTTCGTCGCAGGCAATACGACGTCGGCGAGTTGCGCGGTTTCGGTGAGGAACATGTCCTGAACAACCAGAAAAGTGTTGGCGAGCGCCGAAGGATCGACCGAAAAGCGGGCGATGGGATTGGCACCGACCACATATAGTCCGGCGAGTTGGCCGGCTTGCGCCGCGGAGAACATGGCGAGGAGGTCGAGGCCGGGTTGATCGAGGGTTGAAGCTGCAGGTCTCTCCACTTCGGCGCTCTGCGCCTTCGGTCGAGAGGACAGACTCAAATATTCGGCGGCGATGGCGGAACCGGTAAGCGGCTGGTAGCCGGGCAGCATGTCAGGCAGCAGGCCCATATCGGACGCGCCGCGCGAGTTCACATAGTCGGCATTGCAGGCAAACTTCGCGTTGGGCAGGGCTGCAATCAATTTGGCGAGTTCGCCGTCCCGCAGCTCGTTGCCCACGAGCACCACCAGATTTGCCTGCGTGCGCACGGCGTCGCGGAAGGCGGAAAGCTGATCGGCCTGGGCGTGGACGGAAGCCGCCGAGGCTTCCGTGTCATCGCCGGCGAGGTATCCCACAAAGCTGCCGTAGCCAAATGGCGCAACCTGCACAAAGGCCTGGGCCTGGCGGCGCAGCTTGATTTCATCGGTATTGGCGACAAAGAGCTTCGCACGATTGAGACGAACGTCGGTGCGGATGTTCCAGGCGGTCAGCGGCGCGCGCTCGGTCGGGTCGCCGCCGATCAGGAAGAGGGCGGGCGCGGCCTTGATGTCGCGCTGCGAGGCGAAACGGCCGGTTGTGCCTTGCAAGGCTGTGGCGAGCGTGACGTAATCGGCAGTGCGGTGGTGGTCGATGTTGTTGGTACGCAGCACCGTGCGGGCGAACTTCTGCAGAAGATAGCTTTCTTCGTTGGTGGTACGGTTGGAACCGATGACGCCGAGCGATTGTGGACCGCGCGTATCGCGCAGTTCGCGAAGGCGGCTGCCGGCAAAGGCCAAGGCTTCCTCCCAGGTGACGGCGGTGAGCGGACTGCCTTTGCCGCCTTTCCGGATCATGGGTTCGGTGAGCCGTTCGGGCTGGTTCGCGAAATCAAACGCGTAGCGGCCCTTGTTGCACAGGAAATCATTATTGATGCCGCTCTTGTCGCGGTTGTCGCCGCGCATGATCTCGGCGCCCTCATTGCTGGAACGCACGCCTAGCGTGGTTTTGCAGCCATCGCCGCAGTGCGTGCAGATGGTCGCAACGTGGTTCATCTCCCAGGGGCGGGTCTTGTAGCGGTACGTGCCGGACGTGAGCGCGCCGACGGGGCAGATATCGATGCACATGCCGCACTGTTCGCAATCGACACGCGGAAGGTCGTCAGGTGAGAGTTGGGCGGGAACATTAGGCGCAATGACGGCCGCCGAGCCACGATTCTGGATGCCAAGCGCAAAAACGTCCATACCTTCGCCGCACACGCGCACACAGCGATAACAAAGAATGCAGCGTGGGCGATCGAAGAAGACGACCGGGGACCATTGCTGCTCTTCGCGGTGATTTTTCGCCTCCGCGTAGAGGCTCTCGCCGGCGCCGTACTTATAGGTCATATCTTGCAGCTCGCATTGGCCGCCGGCATCGCAGACCGGGCAATCGAGCGGGTGATTGCCAAGCAGCAATTCGAGCGTGGACTTGCGCGCCTGGGTGATGTCGGGCGATTCGGTAGTGACGACCATGCCTTCAACGACAGGCGTGGTGCAGGCGGTCTGCAGCTTGGGCAGCTTTTCGATGCGCACGAGGCACATGCGGCAGGCTGCCTGGAGCGAAAGGCCGGGGTAGTAACAAAAGGCGGGAATCTCAATGCCGGCGGCCTTGCAGGCGTCGATGAGCAGAGTGCCCATGGGGGCGGTGAGAATTTTGCCGTCTACGGTGAACGAAACGTCTGGCATAAGGGGGTCCTTACAAAATTTACTTGCTGAAGCCTGGCGGCACGCCGGGCTGGATGGAGCAAAGGGCGTCGGGCGGGGCGCTGCCGTGAGTGCTTTGAACGATGGCGCCCTGTGGGCCGACGCCCTGGACGGCCTGGCCGCGCGTCAGTACGGGAGTTGAGGAGTTCTGGAGCTTTGTGACGTCGGGCGGCAGCACGGTAGCGATGGGCATCGACAGATCGGCATCGGTACCCTTGTTGCCCAACGCACTGTACGCAGGAAAGGCATCGCCGAGATGATGGATCAGATTGCGGCCGATGTTGTCGGTGTTGTAGCCGTTTTTAACGAGGTCGGGCCAGCAGGATCTGGCGGCGTTGATCCAGCTGTTATCGACCGAAGCGGCTGCGCCGGGTTTGGCCATGCTGCCGTCGGCGGTATTGGGCTGGCGGCAGCCGCCGATGAGAGTGGTAACAAAGGTCGCAACAACCATTGAGCGAAGGCACGGGAAGAACCTCATGTGGTGTACCTCCGTCATGCTGCCTGGTGCAGAACGCGTTTGCGGGGTTGCGGTTTCACCCTGGGGAGCTTGATCTCGATCCACTCTACGATGTACCCGAGAACCGTTTCGAACTCACCTTCGAAGCTGACAGGGTAGGAGATCGTTGTGGCCTCCGGCATGGGATCTCCGTCCTCGGCTATGCCGTCCAGATGTAGTTGAAGAGCCTCGAGCATCATCTCTCGCATGTGTTCCAAAGTCTTTCCGGTTGAGATACAACCGGCGACGTCGGGTAAAAATCCTGAATAATTACGCTTGCCCTTTTCGTATACGACCAGGTACCTACGTTTCATCTCAGGCCTGCTTGCTTCAGAATGCTTTCGAGCGTCTTTGGTTTCAGTTCGTCCGAGGGGTGGCCGGGGACCGTGACCCGGCCCGGCCGGATGTCGTGTACGAACTGCCTATGACTACCCTTGCGTGTACAGGTACCAGCCGTTCCTCTGTACTTGTTTGAGTGCGTCTCAGACCTCACTAATGGGCGCCGACCAACTCGTTTTTGACCTCGCCCATGGGTTCGATCGAGATGAGCGGGCTGTCGACGCGGACGCCGGCGAGATATTCCTCGAACTCACCACGGAATTTTTTGATGAAGCCGAGGGTCGGCATGGCGGCGGCGTCGCCGAGCGGACAGAAGGTGCGGCCCATCATGTTTTCGGCCAGGTATTGAATGTTGTCGATATCTTTGCGTGTGCCGGCGCCGGCGTGGAAACGTGTCAGTGTTTTTTTCAGCCAGTCCGTGCCTTCGCGACAAGGGATGCACCAGCCGCAGCTTTCGTGCTGGTAAAACTTGATGGTGCGGAGCGCAAACTCGACGATGGAAACCGATTCATCGAGCACCACAATGCCCCCGGAGCCAAGCATTGTGCCGGCTTTAGCCATCTGGTCGAAATCGAGGCCGACATCGATCTCATCGGCTTTGAGAACGGGGCAGGACGAGCCACCGGGAACGACGGCCTTCAGTTTTTTGCCGCCCTTGATGCCGCCGGCAACCTTGTAGATGGCATCGCGCATGGAATAGCCCATCGGCAGCTCATACACGCCCGGACGTTCAACGTGGCCGGAAATACCGAACAGCCGTGTGCCGCCGTTGCGCTCGGAACCGAGCTTGGCATAGGATTCACCCCCCATAAGCAGAATGTGCGGGGCGTTGGCGATGGTTTCGACGTTGTTGATCACCGTGGGGCCGCCATACAAGCCGACGACTGCCGGGAAGGGAGGTTTTATGCGTGGAACGCCACGCTTTCCTTCGAGTGATTCCATCAGCGCTGATTCTTCGCCGACTTCATACGCGCCGGCCCCGGTTTGCGTGACGATGTCGAAATCTACGCCTTCGTGGCCGAGAATGTTCTTGCCCAAAATGCCGCGCTCGTAACAGTCGGCGACGGCCTTTTCAATGATGCGGAGCAGGTAACGGTACTCGCCGCGGAGATAGATGAAGCCCATCTTGGCCCCGATGGCGAGGCCCGCAATCATGGTGCCTTCGATGACCGCGTGGGGGTCATGAAGGAAGATGGTGTGGTCCTTGCAGGTGCCGGGCTCGGATTCGTCGCCGTTGACGAGGACGTACTTGGGTTTCTCCGACTGTTTGGGGACGAATGACCACTTCATCCCGGTAGGAAAGCCCGCGCCGCCGCGACCGCGCAGCCCGGAAGCCTTCATTTCCGTGATGATCCAGGCAGCCCCGTCTTCCGGACCCTTGTTGAGCGCCATCTCGACAGCCTTGTAGCCGTCGAGTTCGAGGTAGCGGTCGAGGCTGGCGGCACCCATGCCGAAGCGGCGGCTGACGACCTTGACTTCATCGGGATGTGAAACCAGGGTTGGCATTACTGCACGTCCTTTGTGTTGGCGGCGGGAGGCTCGTTGAAGGGCCGGCCTTCGGCGTAACGTGTCAACACCTCGTCCATTTTGGCGGGCGTGAGGTCGTCATGGAAGTCGTAATTGACCTGGACAGCCGGGGCCCAGCAGCATGCGCCAATGCACTCAACCTCTTCGAGGGAGAAGAGACCGTCGGGGGTCACGCCCTTGTGCTCGATGCCGAGGGTTTTTTTGCAATGGTCGAGCAGCTCGTACCCGCCCCGCAGCATGCAGGAAATGTTGGTGCACACCTGGACGTTGTATTTGCCCGCCGGCACGGTGCGCAGCATCGAGTAGTAACTGAGCACGTTGCGCACATCGAGTTCCAGCAGATCGAGCCGTTGGGCGATTTCGGCGACGACCGGATCGGAAACATAGCCGATCTCATCCTGCGCGTACAGCAGCATGGGGATAAGGGCGGAGCGCTTGACAGGATACAGCGTCGGCAGGCGGTCAAAGCGTGCGGCGAGTTCGGGCGAAAAGATCGTATTGGCGATTGCAGCCATGTTGGTTCAATCTTACGGCAACTGATCCGTAATTTCGCAAGCGGCGCATTCCCCTTGTTGGGGAGAAGAACGGGCATCGCAATCTTTGCGGCGGTGTGGCAAGGGCGAGGCGCTGCGTTTATCTGCTGTGATCAGGAAGCTGGATGGCCGGCTGCGGTGCAAAATGCCGCCCCCCCACCCCCCTTCGCGATGGAACGGCAAAGGGGGCGGGGCAGCCGGCTACAGTTTGTGTTTACAGGTGGTATAGGTGATCGGCGCCATAAACCAGGCCGAGGGTGATGGCGGCGATGACGACCTCGCCGATGGCGCCGACAAGGAATGGGCGTACCCCCTGTTTGCTGAGGTCCTTGAAGTTGGTACGAAGACCGACGCCGGCGAAGGTGAGCAAAAACGCCCAGCGGGACAGGTTGCCGAGCGCCAGCAGTTCGGGCTTGGAGAAAATGCCGGCGGTGGCCAGGGCAGAAATAAGTAAAAAGCCGAGGATGAACTTCGGGAACTTGCGCCAAAGAAAACCGGCTTTGTTGCCGATACGTGCAGCTTGGCCTTTTGAAGCCCAGTACAGCGCATAGCCGAGCACCACGAAGCCGATCATCGCATTGCGGCAGGTTTTGGCGAGAACGGCCATTTTCCCGGCGGCGTCGGAAAACATGGCGCCGGCGGCGGTGGCTTCGGCGGTGTTGTCGACCGCCAGTCCGGTCCACAAACCGTAAGCGCGATCGGTCATGTGGAGCGCGTGGCCGATCAGCGGGAAAAACACGAGCGAAACGGCCCCAAGCGCAAGAATGGCCGCGATCGCGTACGAGGAGTCTTCTTCGTCGGCTTCGATAGCGCCCTGGGTGGCGATGATGGCCGAAACGCCACACACAGACGAGCCCACCGCCAGTAACGTGACCAGCTTGGGTGAAAGCTTGAAGCTGCGGCCCAGAACGGTCATAAAGGTGAGAGCCAGGGCGAGTTCGATGAAGACAAGGCCGAGGGAAAGTCCGCCGAGCTTGGCAATGTCGCCAAGAATGAAGCGGGCGCCGAGCAACACGATGCCGGTTTTCAGCCAGAACTCATAGGTAGCCACGCCTCGGCGGAAGATCGCGGGTAGACCGACGGTATTGGATATGAAAAGACCGAGCAGAATCGCCCAGAGAACATATTCGATGTTGGGCAGTATGAGACGGTGCGCTTTTCCGTAGCGCGCAATCGATTGCTCTATGAACTTGCCGGCACAGCCGACGATAGCAAGCAGAGCGATCCCGGGCAGAAAACCGAGAAGGTTTTGTAGGCCGGAGGCGCCAATCTGCGGCAGAACGACAGCTTCCTCGGCGAGCGAGATGGAGTTGACTTGGGACATGGCGCAGGGTCTCCGGGGTTACCAGGGGATAAATTTCAGCACGTGGCTATGGACAAGCCCGGCAAGCCCGAGGGCCAGCAGAACGGCCCAGGTATCAGGCGAAAGACGGCGCGAAAGGGCCGGCATGGGAACTCCTTTTGTGGAAAACGATAAGGCGGGGAAGCCCAAAACCCAGGAAAGGAGGCTGTTTGGGACCGAGGCTGCATGTCAAAAACGCGCTGGAGACTTCCAGGAACCGAAGACTCTGGAGCTAGAGGCTCGGAAAACGACAGCGACAACAACAAGGCAGCGGCATGGGTCGACAAAGGCCGGGATGGGTCGCGACACACATGCTTTGCTATATGGATACCACAAGAAAAGGAAGGACTCAGATAAATTTGTGATTGCTGAAAAGTGCTGCCTGTGTACGGCCTGCGCTGCTCTTACCGCTTGTGTCGCGTGTTGGCCGCTACATTGCGCCGTGCAGCAGCATTTCTCGGGCGAAACGTTCCGCGGCCAGATCCATCTCTTCTTCCGGAGTGTCGGCGAAGGTGACCGTGCCGTTCTCGTTGAGGTGAAAGGGTTGGGAAGGGCCGTCGCTGGTTTCCACGGTGGTGTGCGTGCAGCGAAGCCAGCGGGAGCCGACCCGCAGGGTGATCGCTTCGGCGGAAACTTCGATCACGGCGTGCTGTGACGCATGAAGGCCGTGAGCGGCGGCGTAGGAACGGAGCAGCGAAGCCCAGGAGGTCCAAAGTTCGGTGTGGAGTTGGGGATCTAGTGTGCGGAAGGGCATGCCGGGTAAATGGATTAGCAGAGATTTTCCTGACGAGTCTCGACCCTTACCACGCGCTCGTGAAGCATCAGGAGATCTTCATGGACCGCGCGCCGAAAGCCGATCATGGCTTCGTGACTTTCGCGACGAAAGTCGAGCATGGACTCGTGCTTTTCGCGGCGGAAAGTGGTCATCTCGGCGCGGAGCGAATCTCCGAGCCGGTAGACCTTATCGTTGAGGCGATTGATATCGGATCCGTTCGACAGCCACGCGAGAATGACTGTCAGGGTCGGAATGCCGATACTTAGATAAAGTTGGGTGTTATTCATCTGCTGGCTCGGCATGGCTTCCGAAGCCTATTTGTGCACCAAAGCAAATGCGGGCTGGCAACCTTTGTTTTGAACCTCCAATCGCTGGAAAGCTTACCGGAGCGACTGAAGCTACTGGCCAAATTATCTCACCCACTCAACGATCAATCTCGCCCAAAACGATGTCAATCGACCCAATCACGGCCACGACGTCGGCCAGCTGGCGGCCTTTGCACATGGTTTCGAGCGATTGCAGGGTGGCGAAATCGGGGTTGCGCATGTGCACGCGGTAGGGTTTGGCGGTGCCGTCGGAGACGACATAGTAGTTCATCATGCCGTGTGGAGCCTCGATCGAGCTGGTCGCTTCGCCTGCGGGAACGGCGAAGCCTTCGGTCACGATCTTGAAGTGATGGATGAGGGATTCCATCTGCGTCTTCATCTGTTCGCGGTCGGGCAGAATAATCTTGGGGGCATCGGCGGTGATGCGGCCCTCGGGCAACCCATCAAGGGCCTGTTGGGCGATTTTGACGGATTCGCGGAACTCTTCCATGCGCAGGATGTAGCGGGCCCAAACGTCGCCGTCGGTCGAAACAGGCACCTTGAAGTCAAATTTTTCGTAGCCGGAGTAGGGCATGTCGCGGCGCACATCAAAGTCGATCCCCGACGCGCGCATCGGTGGGCCGGTGACGCCCAGGGCCACTGCATCTTCAGGAGACAGGTAGCCGACGCCCTTCAAGCGCCCCATCCAGATGGGATTGCCGGTGAGCAGGCCTTCATACTCATCGACCTTGGAAGGGAACTCCTGGAGGAACTCGCGAATGGCCTTGTACAGGTCGAGCGGCGGCTCCATGGACAGGCCACCGATACGGATGTAGCTGGTCATCATGCGCTGCCCGCTGACAGCTTCAAAGATGCGGAGCAGCTTTTCGCGCTCGCGGAAGCAGTACAGAAAAACAGTCATGGCGCCGATGTCGAGTGCGTGGGTGCCGAGCCAGACGAGGTGCGACTGGATGCGGGTGAGCTCCTGGAACAGCACGCGCAAGTATTGAGCACGCTCAGGAATCTCAAGTTGTAAAAGCTTTTCGACCGCAAGCGCGTAGGCCAGATTGTTGGCCATGGGGGCGAGGTAATCGATGCGGTCGGTGAGCGGCGTGACCTGGGCGTAGAACTTGGCTTCGCAGGTTTTCTCGATGCCGGTATGCAGATAGCCGATATCGGGCGCCATGGAGACGACCGTTTCCCCGTCCACTTCAAGCACGAGCCGGAGCACGCCGTGGGTGGACGGATGCTGCGGGCCCATATTGAGGACCATGGTCTGGTCGGCGACCGGATCGGCGCTGCGTTGACGTCGCGCCGCATCGGCGACGACGTCCTCGACGCCGGGAACGGGCATCTCCGGGGCGGAGGGGAGAAATTCCTCCGCAGAGCGCATGCCGGCAAGGTTGGCACCGGTCTGGCCGGGGCCCTGGGGGGTGGATCCAGAATTTTTGAACTGCTGTTCGCGGGGCTTCTCGATGTCAACTTCGGCGATCGGCATTAGCGGTACCCCTCCACGGGGTAGTCCTTGCGGAGCGGGTGACCGTTCCAGTTATCGGGCATCATGATGCGGGTAAGGCGCGGGTGGCCGGCAAAGGTAACGCCAAAAAGGTCGAAAACCTCGCGCTCATAGAAGTTCGCCGCCGGCCAAACGCCCGTGATGGAGTCGATGGTGGGGGTGTCGCCGGAAACCCGGGCGATGACCCGGATGCGTTGCTTCAAGCGGTGTGACAGAAAGTGGTAGGTGACCTGAAAGCGCGGCTCAGAGGGGTACCAATCGACGCAGGTGACGTCTTCCATGAAGTTGTAGCCGGCGCGCTGGGCGGCCTGGGCCACGGCCACAATGGTCTCGGGAGCAACTGTGAGGGTGAGCTCCCCACGATCCCATTTGGCATCCACGATCAAATCGGCGAGACCCTGAACGGCGGCATGGGCGCTGAGAGCTGCCGTAACGGCATCTTTGCCGAAGATGGCCTGGCGGTTTTCAGGAGGATCGATGGTGTCTGGCATGGGGGCAACCTTGTGACTGGGTGTGGATGGATCCCGGGTTTGCACTACAGGGCCGATTTGCAACGCGGGTTACAGATCGGCCTTATCGTTCACGAAGTTCAGAATGCCCTTTTTCCATACATAAAAAAGGCCGACGGCGACGAAGCCGAGGTAGACAAACATTTCCCAGAAGCCGAAAAAACGGGAGCCGGTGATTGAAGGCAGCTGCCGGTAGATCACCGCCCACGGAAGCATAAAAACAGCTTCCACGTCGAACAGAATGAACAACATCGCGACCATATAGAAACGAACGCTGAAGCGTCCTCGGGCATCGCCGATGGGGTCCATACCGCACTCATAGGCACCGAGTTTGATGCTGGAGCGGCGGTGTTTGCCGATGAAAAACGACCCGGACACCATGCCGGCCGCCATGCCCACGGCGACCAGGATCTGCAACGCGAGCGGAAGGTACTGCCAGATATAAGGAATACGCATCGTCAACCTTGAGGTTAGAAGTGGGGTGAAGGTGTGTCAAGGGTACGGAAGGGGTGTGCTGTGGGAGAGAAACGTGCTTGGAGATCGACTGCTATGGGATGGTAAGAGGTTTGGGTTGGAGGGTTGAATTTCAGTCAAGGAGCGACGCAGTGTAAGGCCAAACGCGGATTCCCTTCGGGAATGACAACTAAGGCGGGGTCCCTTCGGAATAACAAAGGTGAGGTATGGAGGGAGGGCAAAGACTACAACAGGCCCTTGTACCAGGTGAGCATCGCTTCGCCGACAATGGCGGTGACCAGGCCGCCGGCCGCGAGGAAGCTGCCGAGGGGGAGTTTGGTCATCGCATTGGCGCGGCCGCGGGCAAGCAGGTACACGGCCCACGCGGCGCAGGCAATCATGCCGAGAAAGAAGCTGAGCATGGCGTCGCCGAAGCCAAGGAAGCCGGCGATCATGGCGAGCAGTTTGGCGTCGCCCAGGCCCATGCCATCGCGGCCCCGAAGCGCCTTATAGGTGGCGCGAATCAGGAGCAGAACGCCGGCGGCGGCGAGGATCGCGGCGAGACGCCCCAGCACCAGAGCTTCGGTGCCGGTAAGAAATACGTCGCCTTTGGCGGCAAAGGAGCCCGGGCTCGACATGCGGATGTTGTTGCGAGGAGTGAGGTGGATGTCGCCTTCACCGGGCGCCAGCAGCGCGGCTTGTATGCAGACGACCAAAAAACCGAGGGCGGTGCCGGTAAAGGTGAGAGCGTCAGGCAGGGTATGCGTTTGCCAGTCGATCACAGCAAGACCGATCAGGAAAAAGCCAAGCAGCGTGACGCCGATACCGTCAAGGGTAAGGCGCAGCAGGCCGCCGGGTGCCGTTGCCGCGCTGCCCGCCACCACCCCGTGTTGCAGGATGGCAAAACTCAAGGCAAACCAAACGCCGGTGGCAAGCTCCACCAGGGGGTAACGCCAAGGGATGGCGGCCCCGCAGTGCCGGCAGCGGCGCGCGAGCAGCAGCCAACTCAGCAGGGGAATGTTGTCATACCAGCGAATGGTTTGAAGGCATCGGGGACACCGCGAACGAGGCGTGGCGATGCTTTGCCCTTCCGGCAGGCGCGAGATGCACACATTGAGAAAGCTGCCGAAGAGCAGGCCAAGCAGAAAAATGGCAAGCTCGATCCAAGGGGCACCCGGCATGGCTAAAGTATAGGGTCCGCGCGGCAGCCGGTGTTTGCCCGCTCAAAATAGAGGCGGCGCAGGGATAGCGTAGAAGACGCGAGGCTAAAAATCGACATGGGTGCGAACGGTGAAGACGGCAACCGGACCGCGGTCCCGGTTGTAACCGGGGTGGGCGACGAGTTGGGCATCGAAAGCGGTAAATAAGCCGCGCCAGTTGTGAGCCGTGTAGTAGGTCTCGAGTATGTCTTCGCGGCCGTAGTGCAGGCGACCGTCGCCGATCAGGAAGCCAGAGCCACCCAGCGCGAGGTAGCTTTGGTGGTCGCGCTTGATGGCGTTGGTAACGCCGGCAACGCCGAAGCGGTCGTTGGTACGGCCCCATCGTGATCCGGCCATGTCGGCACCGGCCTGAAAGGTTTCGTCGACCTCGGTATAACAGAAGCTTTCGTGCTGGCCTTCATTCCAGCCCCAGCGGCCATAGGCGCGGATGTCTGCGGTGAGTTGCTGGTCGGTGTTGATGCCGAAACCATATTTGGTAGTCGTGGCAGGGGCATGGGCGGCGATATTGGGGGTCGCCGAAGCGAGGCCGGACGCACGGGTAAGGAGCGCCGTTTCATTGGCGTTGCGGTAAAGGCCCATGTCGCCGTAGTTGGCATAGGAAAGAACGCGGATAGCTCCGGGGCGGTCTCCCTGGCCGAAGTGGGTGAGCAACCGCTTCAGGGGCGAGTTGCGCAGCTCAACCTCGAGATTTTCACCGCGTGCACGGCGCAGGTTCCAGTCGAGATTGATGCCGTTCGCGACGGTGGGCATCAGCGCCACGGCGGCGCGGGCGGACCAGTGGCGGTCGTCATATTCGGTGATGATCCCGTAGGTGTAGCCGCGGGTGTCGGCGGCATAGTCGTAGGCGCCGTTGTTGTCGACGGTCCAGTTTAGGAACTGCAGGTGAGAGTCGGTGCCGACCTGATTGAGATCGAAAAAGTCAGGCAGGCCCATGCGGCCGGCACGCAGGTCGAGGCGGCGAACAGGCACCTTGGTGCTGAGCGCGAAGGGCGTGCGTGCGCTGTCGACGAGCTCATCCGTGAAGCCGATAATTTGATGAAGCTGGACGCGGGCGACGTAGGGTTTGGAGCCGAGGCTGGGGTTGCGGACAACATCGAGATTGGTGAAACCAGCCAGGCCGAGGGCCTCGGAGATACCGCGTCCGCCGGTCGCTTCGAGATCAAAAACGGCGTCGGTGGCATAGCGCGGCTTGGGATTGACCTGAAATGCGGTAAAAAGTGTGCCAACCAGTGAGGTTTTGTACTCGCCTCGGGCGAGCAGGGAGTTTTGCCCGGCGTACGGGGAGTGAAAGCCTGGGTGGGATTGAAAAACGATGTTCGCCTGGCCTAGAAGAAGCCAGCGGGTATCGGCGTGGGGAAACACCGTGGTGGGTACCACGGGTGGGGTGCCGGGCTCGTTGGCCGGCTGGGGCTCGGACGGGTTGGAGGCGGGTTGCTGCGCGCCGGTGGCATTGCCTGTGTGCTGGGCAAAGCCGCGCGCGGCGAAAGCGAGCGCGAGAAAAAGGCTAAAAAGGAGACGCAACGTCATTGGCTTTCGGCAGGGAAGGATGTGCCGCGGTGCGGCTCCAAGTAGAAGACCAGAGTAAATCGTTATGAGCAAGAAACGGCCCGCTGCACGGGTCAGCGTGCGTATTGGCGGCGCGTGCCTGGCGCTTGACTTGATGGGCAGGGTGCGATATCTTCGAAATACACGGGAAAGGAGGATGGTCCAGCCTATGAAATCTGATTGTTCTAGTTGTTGCATTAAGGTACGTGAGGTGACTGAGGCTTAGAGCTCCGTTGCTCTAGACCTGACGGTCTGTCTGTAGTTCGCAGTACAGAAAATTTCTCCGTCGAGGCCCATCCGAGAACGGATGCCCTCAAGTCAATCCCACCAGTTCACCGCATATCGGCTCGCCCTTCTTCGGGGCGGGCCGATTGTGTTTTGACCGGTTCGGTTCCAGCAAATTGTGGCCGTCACTTTGGGTTTGTCATTGTGGACTTAAGCTGCGTATCGGCGCGGCAGCGTTAGGATAAAAGCATGAGTGGACTGGTTTTGGATCAAGCAGCCGAGCTCGTGAACACCGCGCAAACAGACGATCTGGTGATCGCGGGACGCCGGTTTCGTTCGCGGTTGATTGTGGGGACTGGCAAGTACAAAGACGGGTTCGAGACGAAAGCGGCGATTGAGGCCTCCGGTGCAGAGATGGTGACCGTGGCCGTGCGCCGGGTCAACCTGGATCGCTCGCAGGACAGCCTGCTGGATTTCATCGACCCGAGCCGTTATTTTCTGCTGCCCAATACTGCCGGCTGCTATACGGCCGAGGAGGCTATCCGCGCCGCTCGCCTGGCACGCGAGGTGGGATTGTCGGATTGGGTCAAAATTGAGGTGATCGGCGATCAGGCGACGCTGTACCCCGACGTACAAGCGACAGTCGAAGCCACGCGCGTGCTGGTCAAGGAAGGTTTCACGGTTTTGCCGTATACGACGGATGACATTGTGTTTGCGAAGCGGCTGATCGATGCCGGCGCGGCTGCGGTCATGCCCCTGGGCGCGCCGATTGGCACAGGGTTGGGTATCGCCAACTCGTACACCCTGCGCATGCTACGCGAGTTGATCACCGAGGTGCCGCTGGTCGTCGACGCGGGGCTCGGGACTGCCAGCGATGCGGCGCTGGCGATGGAGTTGGGGTTTGACGCCGTGCTGCTGAACACGGCCATGGCGGGTGCGAAGGACCCGGTACTAATGAGTTCAGCGATGCGCAAGGGGGTAGAAGCGGGACGCGAGGCGTTCCTGGCAGGGCGCATGCCGAAAAAGCTGTACGCCTCCGCGAGTTCCCCACTGGAGGGGATTTCGCGGTGATGCACCTCAGGCTCAGGTAGGAGTTCGGTGCTTGTATAGAACGTTCGCCTAAGAGATCGCGCCGCGTCCGCTTGCTTTGTCAGCTGCCACGTTAGGGGCAGGGAACGGGCAGGAACTTAGTCCAGCGCGTACATTGCTAGGCCGCTGAGGAGTTTTGGATAAAAGTCAGTTGATTTCTGCGGCATTACCTCGAGATTGAGCGAGATGTCCTTCATTTGCTCCAGGGTGACCGGCTTAATCAGGAAGGCGATTTCGGCGTTGCCGCAACCGACCTGCTGCAGGGCGTCAGCGGCTTCCCGCACGTAGCGAACGTGGTTGCCGGCACGGACTGCCTCCTCATCCAGGCCAAGCAGTTGCTCTAACACCAGCGTGTGCAGTTGAACGACGTCCAGCGCCGCCTGACGCGGACTCAGGCCGGCGAGCGCCGCCTGAGCGGCCTCCAACTTCGGGGTGAGCAGGAAGTCGCCGTCGCGCGTCGCGGCGACAAAAGCCACGCCGGAAGTATCGTGGAGGCGTTTGAGTAGCAACGGCGCACCGGGATCATGGCCTTCCGGCGTGTGGGGAATCTCCTCAACGGTAAAAAGCCGTTCAGCCTTGGCGGCGAAGGTGATGCCGTTGAAGTGCGACAGGCCGGAGATGACGCGGTGGGTAGGAAGGATCGTGATGCCGGGCGCGTCCATATTGACGAAGGTCATCATCATGGCGGCTTCAGGAAAGGGCGGCTTAGGCAGGGCGGGTGCTTGCGTATGGAACGGAGTGCCAGATGCCGCCCCCGAAGTTGCGCTGCGCTGGGTCTGCGGCTCGGATAGCACATCGGTATCGCTGTTCAAACCCAGTTCTGAGGCGCGTTCGTGCATGTAAGCCACTGAGGTTTCGTAGCGGTGATGGCCGTCCGCAATAATAAGCGGCTTGTCGCTCATGTTTTCCAAAATTTTGCCGATAAGGGAAGGGTCGGTCAGTTTCCAAACCTGGTGCTCGACGCCGTACTCGTCGGTGATCTCGAGATCGGCCGGGCGTGGCTGCTGGTCGGCGGTATCGAAAAGGAGATTTTCGGCGGTAAAGGTCGGGTCGGCATAGAGCATATAAATCTGCTCGGGATAGGCGCGAAGGGCTTTGAAAAGTGCGAGGCGGTCGGACTTGTGCTTGGGAAATGTTTGCTCATGACGGAAAACCACGTGCTCGGCATAGTCGTAAAGCTGGCCGAGCGCAATGAAACCACGTCGTTGCTGGACTTCCGCGGGTCCGGTATCTCCGGTGCCCGGGACGGTGTAGGTTTGCGCGTACCCATACAGCGCGGGCTCGGATTCCTCGTGCAGGATGCCTTCGGCTCGCCAGGCCTGCAGGGTGTCGGCCGCACGAGTGTAGACGTTGGTGGAATCGGTGTCCTGCGGATCGCGTTTGCCCAACACGAGGCGAATCAGGTTGTACGGGCTTTTGTTGTAGTACCGCTCCTGCATCTCCGGCGTGATTTTGTCGTAGGGCTGCGTCACCACATCGGCCATGTTGACGCGGGCGGGGTCGTAACGGAGGGCGCAGAAAGGGTACAGGCGGGCCATGTGTTTATGTATTGGATGCCAAGAAGGTGAACCGCGGAAGGGTGCGTGAAGAAGGCAGCCGATGGGAAAGATGGGGAATAGACGGCGAAGGCCGGGTGGGATAGTCTATGCGCACGTGATAGATGGCTCGGCGCGCCTGTTGCGGAGGTTGCTCATGTGCAGTGAACAGTTCCTTCTCTTCCTCCGCCGAACATTACGCAACGGAATCATGCTTTCCCATGTATTTGCCGCGCTGCTGTGTTTCGCGGATGGCGGAGCTCTCCATGCACAGGAGAGTCCATTGGATACGGTGCACACGGCCACCCCTGCACCCCCTGCGCCGAAGGCAGCAGCGCCCGTCATCTCCGGCAACGATGTCACCACCAAAGCGACTTCGAACCGGGGCTCGTCGATTCTGGTAAATGCCGATCTGGTGCTGGTGCCGATGACGGTAACCGATCCGCAAAACCGGCTCGTCACGGGGCTGGAGCGGACGAATTTCCAGCTGTTCGACAACAATACGCAACAAACGATCAAAAGCTTTGCTACAGAAGATGCGCCCCTATCGATCGGCATCATTTTCGACTTGAGCGGCAGCATGCAATCGAAGTTTGTGCGTGCGCGTAAGGCATTGAGCGAATTTCTGCGCACGTGCAATCCGCAGGATGAGTTCTTTGTTGTTGGGTTCAATGACCGGCCGGCGGTGTTGGTGGATTACACCTCGGATGTGGAAGATGTGGAAGCACGCATGGTGATGCTGAAGCCGGAAAACCGGACCGCGCTGATCGATGCGATTTACCTGGGGGTGAACAAGTTACGCGTGGCGAAATACACGCGAAAAGCCCTGCTGGTGGTGTCTGACGGCGGCGACAACCGGAGCCGCTACACCGAAGGGGAGCTGACGCGGGCAGTGCGGGAAAGTGAGGTGCAAATCTATTCGGTCGGCATCTTCGACGCTTACGCACCGACGGTGGAAGAGCAGAATGGACCGCAACTGCTGCATGCTTTATCGGACGCGACCGGCGGACGGCTCTTCCAGGTACGCGACATCCAGGACCTTACCGACATCGCGGAGCGAATCAGCGAAGAGTTGCGCAACGAATATGTGATCGGGTATACGCCCACGGATCGCAGGCATAACGGGGTGTGGCGTAAAGTGAGTGTGCGATTGTTGCCGCCGCCGGGTTTGCCGGAGCTTACGGTGCACAACCGCGAGGGGTACTATGCACCATCGCAGTAAGGCGGACTGGCTTTGGACAGCACTCGCCGCAGTTTTTCTATCGATCTCGCTGCCGGCGACCACGTTCGGTCAAAACGCGCCGTTGCCGACGACCGCCACGCCCGCCGCTGCGAACCCACAGCTGCCGCCGTCGGTGGACACCGATCCCGTGCCCTCCCCCGATCCGGTCTTGCCGGTGCCGGCGGTGACTGCGCCCGCAACAGGAAATGCGAGACAAGGCCAAGGTGGTCAGGCCGGTGTGGTCACAGAGCAGAATGGACGCTTTACCCTCAAGGCGGATGCCTATGAGGTGCGATTAAATGCGTCTGTGGTCGATAATGCAGGGCGCATGATCGGGGACCTGCCAGAAAATGCCTTCCATGTGTATGAGGACGGCGTGCCGCAGACCATCCTTGGCTTCCGGCATGAAGATTTGCCAGTATCGCTGGGCATCATCATCGACAGCTCAGGGTCGATGTATGACAAGCGCGCTGCCGTGGATGCAGCCTCACTCGACCTTGTGCGGTTATCCAACCCACAGGATGAGGCGTTTCTCGTGGATTTCAGTTCGGAGGCCTATATCGACCAGGATTTCACCGACAACATTTCAAAGCTGCAACAGGGCCTGAGTTACATCAAATCCAGCGGCGGCACAGCGCTGTATGACGCTGTGATCGCATCGGCGGATTACCTTGCCAAGAACGGCAAAAGACCCAAGCAGGTTTTGCTTATCGTGACCGATGGAGACGACAACGCTTCAAGCGCAACGCTCGAGCAGGCCATCCGCCGCGTGCAGGAACTCGACGGTCCGGCGATCTACTGTATCGGCCTGCTTTTCGGCGAGGATGTCACGCGCAGTGAGTCGCGGCACTCCCGTGAGGTGCTGTCCGAACTTGCCGAGCAGACCGGCGGCGCCGCGTATTTCCCACATGCCTTGAAAGATGTCGACGGGTTGGCCCGTGAGGTCGCGCAGGATATCCGGCAGCAGTACACGATCGCGTACCGCAGCACAAAATCGCCCACGGTCGGTGGGTACCGGCAAATCCATGTGGAAGCCAAAGAAAAAGGGGTACGGGGTTTACAGGTACGAACGCGCGCCGGTTATTTCCCGCGGGTGGCGTCCGCAGGCAGTGGGCAAACCGGATCGCCGGGGCGCTGAATGGGTCGCACGCGTTTGGGATGTCATCGTTTCGGACAGATGACGGATGCGCCGGCGTTCTGCATCTGAAAGAAAGACAATAAGCGGAAGGTGGATCGAGAATGCTGGAGTTAACGACGCTCAACGACGTTTTTGCGCGAGTCGCGGCACGTGGAGAAAATCAGGTAGCTCAGTGGCAGAGTGGCGGCGAATGGAAGCCCATTACGGCCAAGCAGATGTA
>CAXTRN010000015.1:0-29278 GCA_964246645.1 uncultured Acidobacteriaceae bacterium | reverse complement strand
CCAAGCCTGACGTCCGTGACGATTTTGCGGGCCAACGGTCGCGCGCACGCGATGCACCTCCACGAATGCCGCGAGTGATTCGAGTCGTTTGAGTGATGGACGCAGCGTTCCAGCCTGCAGCCCTCGTTTTTTCAGTTGCATCGCAATGAACAGCATACGGTTGCTAAATGGACGGCTTCGCCGGGAAAGCGTTTCGTTTTCCACACGCTTTCTTTGCTGCCCGTCTCCGAGACTTTCCTTGTTCGTCGCAGCTGGGATTTCCCGCTCCCCGCCGGAGGCCGTATGATTTAAGTTCGTATGCCAAGTTTTGCCGACAGCATCTTCCTGTTTGTGCTGGCGCTTCTGCTCTTCGGGCCCAAGAAGCTGCCCGTCCTGGCGCGTGAACTCGGCAAATGGGTGGGTGAATTTCGTCGCGCGTCCAATGAATTCAAGATGCAGATGGAAGATGAACTGCGGTTGTCGGAGCAGGCAGACCGGCAAAAACAGATCGCCGCCATGGAAGCCGCGGCCCCGCTGCCGCTACCGCTCGAGGAACCTGAGCACCCGCACCTCCCTAAAGCCGCCGCGCCGCACGCCGTGCCCGCAGCCGCGGACTTCAGCGCGGACGCCGCCGAACCGGCGCGCACCATCCACATCTCCGGCAAGACCGTTGCGGCCTCAGCAGCTCAGGCCGCCCATGATGCCGAACAGGCCCAAGCCGCGAGCTCCGCCACTGCATCACACGAGACAGCTTCGCGGGAAGCGGTCGCGCCTGAAGCTGCATCGCGTGAAACACTGGACGGCGTTCGTCCCGTTCTGCCCATTGCTACCTCCGGGGAGCTGCGCATGATGCCTCCCGCGACCGGTCTGCCGACGCCGCGGCCCCGCAACATCCATCCCCTCGGCGGCTTGCTGGACGCCATCCCGGAAGAGCCAACCCCCGTGGCACACGCGGCCGAACCGGCCTTCGTCGAAGCCACCCAGGAGACCGCCCGCCATGCCGACTGATCTTGTCGACCGCGCCCGCACCGCTGTGCACGACCGCGTCGAACTGCCCGGCATGAGCTTGATGGAGCACCTGGAAGAGCTGCGCACGCGGCTGTTCTGGTGTGTCGGTTTTCTGGTCGCCGGTTTCGCGGTGGCGTATTTTTTCCACGTTCGGCTGTACAACTACGTGCAGAAGCCGGTCACCGATCTCGGCCTGAAATTAAACTTCACCCACCCCACCGACGGCCTGAACCTGTATCTCAAGACCTCGTTCGTCGGGGGCGCCATCCTTGCCTCGCCGTTCATCCTGTACCAGCTCTGGCTATTTATCTCGCCGGGCATGTATAGCAACGAAAAGCGGTATGTGTGGCCGTTCATGGCCGCCACGATCGTTCTCTTTCTTTCAGGGGCCTGGTTCGGCTATCGCTGGGTGCTCCCCAAAGCGATTGAAGTGCTTGTGCTGCAGTTTGGTCACGCGTTCAACCCGATCTTGACGATCGAAGACTACACAGGGTTCTTCCTGGCCGTCATTCTCGGGCTCGGCGTCACCTTTGAGCTGCCGATCCTTATCTTTTTTCTTGCTTTGTTCGGCATCGTCGACGGCAAGTTTCTCCTGAAGCACTTTCGTTATGCCGTGCTGGCCATCTTCATCGTAGCCGCCGTTATCTGTCCCACGCCCGACCCGATCGGCATGTGCCTTTTCGCCACGCCCATGCTCGCCCTGTACTTTCTCGGGGTCGGCGTCGCATTTCTAGTACACCCAGACCGCCGCAACCGCAAGCTGAAGGCTGCCGCATGATCACCCGCCTGCCCCAATGCCCGCCGAGCTTTGCTTGCGGGAGCAAACGCCAAACCGCGTCTGTGTTCTTTCGGAACCAGTGCTTCCAGCAAAAGCAGGCCCGCCTTTTTCTGCTTATCCTCTGCGTTTTCCTGCTCCGCACCGGCGCAGCCCACGCCAAAACAAGTGGTGGCGTCTCCGGTCAGCAGGTGCTTGCGCTCACGCAGCAGTTGCTCACCGCCGCCCCCAAGCGCTTCAACGGCTCGCCCGGCCACACCGCCGCCGAGCGGTTCATCCAGGCTCACTTCGCCCCTGAAGCGGCAAAAGGTGACTTCGTCGTCGACAGCTTCGTTACGAACACCCCAGCCGGCCCGCAGGCGATGCGCAATCTGATCGTCAAGTTTCCGGGTAAGCGCGACGGCACCATCGTCCTTGCTTCGCACTACGAAACCAACTACAACCTACGCGATATCAACTTCGTCGGTGCCAACGATGGCGCCTGCACCTCCGCTCTGTTGACCGCCATCGGCCAATACCTGCGTGCGCATCCGCCGCAAGGGTACTCGGTCTATTTGGTTTTCTTCGACGGTGAAGAATCCGTTAGCGGTAACTGGTCGGCGACTGATTCTCTTTACGGGAGTCGCCATCTTGCCGCCAAGTGGTCCGGCGACGGTACGCTCGCCCACGTGAAGGCCTTTTTGCTTGCCGACATGATCGGCTGGAAAGAACTAAACATCGACCGCGAAGGCAACTCGACGCCTTGGCTGGAAGAGTTGCTCGGCCAGGCAGGCCGCGAAACCGGGCACGCCAGTTACCTGTTTCGTTCGTCACAGCCCATCGAAGACGATCATCTGCCCTTTCAGCGGCGCGGCGTCCCGGTGCTCGACATCATTGACTACGAGTACGGTCCCCCGGAAAACCGCGAAGCCTATCACCACACAGCGCTCGACACGGTCGACAAGCTGAGCGCGACGAGCTTGCAGGTCGCCGCCGATGTGTTTTTGGCCATGATCCGGCTTGTGAATCAAACCCACTGACCCCGAACAGATTCACCCCGCCGCTCGACCCAGCAAACCGGACCGACATACCGGCCCGGCCCCACAAAACCCAACGCCCAGAACCGGTTTACGCACGGAGCGTGTGTCCTTGATGCCGAAACACGACTGGATCGGCTTTCACATCGCCCTGCTCGTGTTGCTCGCCGCCGAATGGCTCATGGCGCGGCGCATCCGTGCGCCCCGTCGCCGGGCAGTACTTGCCACGGTGCTTTGGGTGCTGGCTTCGCTTGGGCTTGGCGCTTGGATTTGGTACCGGCTCCATGCCGAAGCAGCGCTGCAGTACTTTGCCGGCTACGCGATGGAAGAAGCGCTTTCTGTTGACAATCTTTTTGTGTTTCTGCTGTTGTTCCGCATTTTCAAGATCCCCGAAGGCCGGCAAGGCAAAGTGCTCTTCTGGGGAGTTGCGGGTGCCATCGTGCTGCGCGGGATATTCATCGCCGGTGGCCTCACGCTGCTCGCACGCTTTCGTTGGATCGACTATGCTTTCGGACTTCTTCTGCTCGCCGCCTCTGTCCGGCTGATTATTCCGGAAACGCCAGGCGAAGCCGACCAGCCGCCACGGTGGCTCCGTTGGCTCACGCGCGTTTCGCCGGTCAGCCCGAGCCAGGAAAGCTTTTTCGCTCGCGAAAACGGCCGCCTATTGCCAACCGTTCTTTTGCTCGTACTGGTTGCCATCGAATTGACCGATATCGTCTTCGCTCTCGACTCCATTCCTGCCGTTCTGAGCATTACCCGGGCACCCTTTCTCGCCTACACCTCCAACATCATGGCCGTCATGGGCCTGCGGTCGCTTTATGTGTTGTTGGCGGCCATGCTGGGCCGGCTGCGCTTTTTGCACTTCGGGCTGGCTCTGGTGCTTGCCTTTGCCGGGCTGAAGATGCTGCTGGGACACTGGATAACGGTGGGGCCGCTTATTTCTCTCGGCGTCATCCTGCTTCTGCTCGGGGGAACGGTGCTATTGTCCCTGCTCTTGCCGAGCGCGAACGCGGCACAACACGAGCCCGCAACCCTCGAATAGGCGCCGTGAACGGCGGAGTATCCTGAAGCTATGGCCCCGGCCGCCCCGGCATCTAACATCTCGACATCTGACATCACGGCATCCGGCATCTCCATTCCTGTCAGCACCGCCACCGCCCACTACGCCGTGGAGATCGGGCCGGCGCTTCTGGCCCAGGTTGCCGACCGCCTCGACGGACTTACCTCCGGTGGACTCCATGCAGGCAAGGTGAAGCCCTTTGTGGTGACCTCCCCGGAAATTTTCGCCCTTTGGGGCGAAGCTCTACTCGGCGGCTTCCGGCAGCCGCCGCCGGTTCTCTTTGTTCCGGCCGGCGAAGCCCACAAACGTCTCCCCACCGTTGAGCGGCTGGCCGAAGAACTGGCTACCCATGGTGCCGACCGGGATGCCGTGCTACTGGCCTTCGGCGGCGGCGTGCTCGGCGATTTGACTGGCTTTCTGGCCGCCATCTATATGCGCGGCATCCGCTATGTGCAGGTGCCGACGACCCTGCTCGCTCAGGTCGACAGCTCCGTGGGGGGCAAGACCGGAGCCAACCTGCGCACCGGCAAGAACCTCATCGGCGCCTTTCACCATCCACTCGCTGTTTTCGCCGATACCGATACCCTCGCCACACTTTCGGCACGCGAGCTCCGTGCCGGATTGCAGGAGTCAGTCAAGGCCGCGATCATTCGCGACCGCGCGCTTTTCACCTTCCTCGACGAACGACGCGATGCTGTCCTGCGCGGCGATCCGGAGGCGCTCCGACACGTGGTCGCCGCCAGTGTTCGCATCAAAGCCGAGGTGGTTGGTGCCGATGAGCGCGAAAGCGGCCTGCGCATGCTCTTGAACCTCGGCCACACGCTGGGGCACGCCATCGAAGCGGCTACCGGCTACACGCAGCTCCTGCATGGCGAAGCGATCGCCTGGGGCATGCTCGCGGCCGTGCAGATAGCCGAGCGCCGCCGCCTCCTCACAATGGAGGACACGGAGCATATGCGTGCGGTCATCGTCGGATACGGCCCGCTACGACCCTTCACCGCCACCGCCGCCGACCTGGTCTCGCTCACGGCAAAAGACAAGAAGAACCGCGGCGGCCTACGCTCATTTGTGCTGCCGGTCGGTATCGGCAATGCCGTGGTCGTGCATGATGTGACCGAAGCGGAACTGCTTCTAGCCGCGCAAACAATCGTCGCTGACGCGAAGGTCCTGCCCGCATGAGTATCAAATCACCCATCAACCCCGGTGCGCGGCCCCTGGCCGAGATCACCGAAGCGGATGCAGCCAATCACGTCCGTTCCCTCTTCGACGGCATCGCGCCTTCGTACGACCGCCTCAACCATCTGCTCTCCTTCGGGTTGGACCGTTTCTGGTGGCACGACACGGCCCGGCGTTTCGCCGATATCCTTGCTCAACCCCACGCCCACGTGCTGGACATCTGCTGCGGCACCGGTGATATGACCGCCGCCCTGATGAAACGTCGCCCTGCCGCCGCTGAGCCTCTGACCGGTCTGGATTTTTCAGCAGCGATGCTTGGCCGGGCGCGTAAAAAGTATGCCGCCTCCAACGTGCGCTGGATGGAGGGTGACGCCATGCATCTGCCCTTCGCCGATAGCAGCTTTGATCTGGTGACCGCTGCTTTCGGCTTCCGCAACCTGGCGAACTACGAGGCAGGGCTGCGCGAAATTGCCCGCGTTCTGCGACCCGGCGGCACCCTGGGCATCCTTGAATGCAACCAACCCACCGGGTTCAAAGGTTTTTTGTATAACCTCTACTTTCACGGCATTCTGCCTATCGTGGGAGGCCTGCTTTCCGGCGCCCGGGCGGCCTACCGCTACCTGCCCGCATCCGTCGCACGCTTTCCACGCCCGCCGCAGATGCTCCGCATGATGGCCGAGGCCGGGTTTACCGGCAACTCCTGGCATGGCTACCTTTTCGACGCCGCCGGGCTGTACCAGGGTCGAAAGACGGCGGCAAAGGACCCGCTCACCCTTGCCGGCACCCTCGGCGCGGAAACCACCAGCACGGCCATGTATCCTCAAAGCCGATGAACGCGGGCGTCGTGACCTCCGAGCACACAGAGCGCATCGCCGCCAAACGCTCGGCCGCGTTGAACTCCGTACTGGCAGCCTTCGGCATCACGCTGTTGAAGCTCATCACCGGGGTGTTTACCGGCTCGCTCGGCATGCTGGGTGAGGCCGCGCACTCGGGCATCGACCTGATCGCCGCCATGGTCACCCTGTTCACCGTCGGCATCTCCGACCTGCCCGCCGATGCCGAGCATACCTACGGTCACGGCAAGCTCGAAAACATCTCCGCGGGCATCGAGATCCTGCTCATGGCAGGTTCAGCCTTGTGGGTCGCCTGGGAGGCCCTCGAGCGTATCGTCCATCGGCAACATCTCGCCCTTCACTTCTCCATTTGGCCGTTCCTTGTACTCGTGCTTTCGATCGTCGTCGACCTTACACGCTCTCGCGCTCTGCGCCGCGTGGCGCAGGAACAGCGCAGCGAAGCCCTGGAAGTGGACGCCGCCCATTTCGGCACCGATATTTGGTCCTCCGGCGCCGTTCTTCTCGGTCTGCTGGCCAGCTACCTCGGCGAGCGTTTCGGCATAGCCGTCCTGCAGCTGGCTGACCCGGTCGCGGCACTGCTGGTCACCGCCGTCATTGCTTTTGTGACGGTGCGACTCGCCCGCCGCACGCTTGACGCGCTGCTCGACGCCACGCCGCCCGAGGTACGCACCCAATTACAGGAAAACGTTATCCCGGAAATCGAGGCCATCCCGGATGTTCTTAAGGCAGAGCGCGTCCGCGTTCGCCGTTCCGGGTCGGATTATTTCGTCGATCTTTCGATGAGTCTGCCGCGCAACCTGACCTTCCAACGGGCGGAGCAGGTCACCGCCGCCGCCACTGAAACCGTGCAGCGCAGCTTGCCCGGTGCCGACGTGGTCATCCGCACGGTGCCCACGGCGAGCCTGGGCGAAAGCGTCTTTGAACGCATCCGCGCGGTCGCCGCCCAGGCAAACCTTTCCGTGCACGATGTCAGTGTGCAGGACCGCGACGGCCGCCTCGCCGTCGAGCAGCATCTGGAAGTGCCGGAGACCATGCCTTTGCGCGCAGCCCACGAACTGGCCACAGAGCTTGAAAGCTCGATCCGCCGTGAAATTCCCGGCATCGCCACCCTGCTCACCCACATCGAAAGCGAGCCCATTACGATTGCTCCCACCGCACAGGTCGGAACGGCCGCCGGGATAGTAGCGCAGCTGCGCGAAACAGCCGGAAATTTTCCCGAAATCCTTGACGTGCATGAGATCACCGTCACTCGCAGCCAGGGCGGCACCGCGCTCACCGTGCAAGTGAACTGCCATTGCACCCTGCCGGATGAGCTTTCCATGGCGCGCGTCCATGAGGTCATCACGGATCTCGAAAGCGAATTCCGGCTACAACACCCACACATTTCCCGCGTGCTGATCCACCCTGAACCCGCGACCGACAACCGGCGGTAGCAGGCTCTAACAGGATCGTTCCCACCATCACACGCTTCCGCCTTATACGTCCACCCGCAGGCAACCGCCGCCTGGGCTATCCCTGCGGAACAGCAAACCCTTCACCGCTCCAAAGGCAAGAAGACATTAAACCCCGTCCGCCACCCCTGTATGCTGAAAATCGTATGCTCCGCTTCATCAAGATCGCTTCTGCAGCCGCGGCCATGCTCTTCGTGATGGCGTTGACGGCCGGTACAACCCTGCGCCTGGCCCTCCATGCGGGCGAGGTTCCCATCCCGGACCTGTCCGGGCTTACCGTGGCGCAAGCGTCGGACGCCGCCCTGCACAGCGGGCTCGATCTAAACATCGAAAACAAGTTTTATTCGACTACCATCCCCGCCGGACGCATCCTGTCCCAGGCGCCCGCTGCCGGTTCCGAGGTCCGCAAGGGCTGGCAGGTCCGCGTCACCGAAAGCCTGGGACCGCAGCAGGTCACGATTCCCAATGTCGTCGGTGAACCCATGCACCAGGCCACGATGGACATGCGTCGCATGCAGCTCGATCTCGGTACCGTGGCGCACCTCGATGCTCCCGGCGATGCTGATCTGGTGCTCGCGCAAACACCCCCGCCCGATGCGGGCGTCGATCAGCCTCGCGTCAATCTGCTACTCAGCGCTGCGGCATCTGATGCCACGGCAGCCTTTGTCATGCCATCGTTTGTGGGCATGGCGTACTCCACAGCAAACCACGCCGCCATCGCGCTTGGCCTGCGAGTCGCCGCCATCGGCGGCATTTCTTCCACTGCGGCGAGCAGCACGGGGCAACTCGACGCTAGTGGACAACCGGTGACCGCACCGGCGCCCCCATCCACCCCCGCCGGCCCGGTGCTTTCGCAGTCGCCCGAGGCTGGCGCGCGCGCCGTTCGCAATGCCGTCTTGCGGCTGTATTTCAACCGGCCAAACTCCGCATCAGGCACCGCCACGCCCAGCGCCACCGGCACCACGACCACGGCCATCATCCCAAAGCCTCCCACTATACCTACCACCTCACCAGCAGAAGCACCCGCCTCCCACGCAACCCCGCCTCATTAAAGCAGTTCTCCTGAAGGTCTGAAGCAAAGACAGCCTCGCTGCACTAGTTTTCCTTACAACGGAGCCCTTTCGACCAGCGCGGCGAAAAAGCCATCCCCGGCGAACCCATGTCCCGGAAGGGTTCGCAGGCAACCGTCTTTCACCCAGGCTTGCGCATCGGTTGCGTTCGCCGTCAGCCCTCCCAGCGAACGCAACCGGTCCAACCCGGCATCCACAGGAACGCGCCGGTACACGGCGGCGGTGCCCCCAGCAAGTACCGCGTCCACCACAGCCTGGTTTTCCTCCGGTTCCAACGAGCAGGTCGAGTACAGCAAGCGTCCCCCCGGGGCGAGCCGGCGCATCGCCCCGTGAAGGATGCTTTCTTGCCGCTCGGCCTGTCGGCGCAGATCAGCGGGTTGCAGCCGGTGCCGGATCTCCGGGTTTCGGGCCAGCGTGCCCGTCCCGCTGCAGGGCACATCACAAAGTATCAGGTCGAAGAGCCCTGCCGACTCCGGCGGTGCTGCCGCATTCATCGCCATCACTTCCACAGGGCGAGTCGGCAACTCTCGGGCAAGTCGCTGTTCCAAGCGCCGCAGCCGCTCCGGGTTCGTATCCGTCGCCAGCAATGCCGCTTCGGGCAAACGCTGCGCCAAAACCATCGTTTTGCCACCCGGCGCGGCACAACAATCCCACACCCGCTGCGCATCAGGCCGGCTCGCCGCTGCGAGCTCAGCCACCAAACGGGAACCCGCATCTATCCGCGGCATCGACGGCTCACCCTCATTCGCTGCAAACAAGGAATCGCCGCTGGGCGGCTCTTGATCGAACGCGCAAATGTCCGCGGCAGCAGCTCGCCCGTAGTTCTTGAGCCAACGCTGCACCAGCCACAAGGGATGGCCTACCCGGTCAGCCATCGCCTCAGCCGATTCCACCAACGGCTTGCGCAGAGCAGAGGCGCCGGAAAGCTTGCGCAGCAAGGCATTGACCATACCCGCCGCGTGCGGATGCCCCGCCGCTCGCACCAGTTCCACGCTTTCATTCAGCGCCGCATGTGGAGGAATGCGCTCGAGGTGCAGCAGCTGAAAGGCACCCAAACGCAGCGCAAACGCTACCGGCTCGGCTACTTGCAGGTCCGGGCGGCTCAGTAAAGGGCGCAGTCGCGCATCGAGCGCGATCTGCCAGCGCAGCACGCCCAGCACCAGCGTCATCGTGAGGTCACGGTCTACCTGCGACAGCCCGGCCAACCGTGGACCATGCAGCAGATCGTCGCTGTGGGCCGAACTTATGGCAACCTGTTCGAGCACCTCAAACGCCGCAGCCCGTGCGGGGCTGATCCGGGCAAACAGCGCCGGATTTGTATTCCGAGCCGGATTTCCGCCTGGACTCCGATGTGGACCCCCGTCCGGCTTTCGAGTTGGGGCGGCATGTGTCCGCAGTTTAGCCAAGCTGTTCCCCCGCTTGCACCTGAAATGCGAGCGCAAGCGCAGCGCCCGTCATCCGGGGTTTGCCCTCTATCTGTACTTCGAGCAGACGCAAACTCGTCCCCTGCGCCGCACCGACGAGCAACTGCCCATCCTCTATGGCCAGCGAACCCGGACTCAGCACCGCAACTTCCCCGGCCGGTTGTGGACCGAGAGCGTGTACCAGAAAGCGCTTGCCACGAAACGTGCTCCAGGCACCGGGCCAGGGGTAAAATCCGCGCCAGCGATCATAGATTTGTTGCGCCACGTTTCGATTGAAGTCCATATGGCCGTCATCGCGTGTCAGGATCGGGGCCAGCGTCGCTTCCCCGTGCGCCTGCGGCGTAGGCGGCAGGGTTCCACGCTGCAAGCCCTCCAGGGTTTCCAGCACCAAAGCCGCACCCAATTCGGCCAACGTAAGGAGTAACTCCGTCGCGGTCGCGTCAGGGCCGACCGGCACCCGTTTCCTAAGCAGCATATCCCCGGTATCGAGCCCCGCATCGAGGCGCATGGTGGTAATGCCGGTCTCCGTTTCGCCGTTGGCTACCGCCCATTGCACCGGAGCCGCCCCACGATACTTCGGCAAAAGCGACCCATGCAAATTCAAATTGCCGAAACGCGGCAGCGCCAACATCCAGTCTGGGATGATTCGCCCATAGGCCACTACCAGAATGGCCTCCGGCCGGATCGCTTCAAGCGTCGCCCGCAACGCCTCGTTGCGCTTCAAGCGCTCCGGTTGCAGCACAGCCAGTCCATGCTCCAGGGCCAGTTGCTTCACCGGCGGCGCATGCACCTCCATTTTGCGCCCGGCTGGCCGGTCCGGTTGCGTCAGTACCAGCGCGACCTCATGCCCAGCCTCCAACACGGCGCGTAGCGTCGGCACGGCAAACGCGGGCGTTCCACAAAAAACCAGCTTCACCGCCCCTTACCTACCATTCGCCGTTTTTCTGTAATTTGCGAATGCGCCGCCGTACCAGATCGCGCTTCAAGCGGCTCAAATGGTCCAGAAACAAGGTTCCATGCAGGTGATCGATCTCATGCTGCATGGCCCTCGCCAACAGCTCTTCCCCATCCACCTCGAAGAACTCGCCGCGCACGTTTTGCGCCCGCACGTTGACCCACGCGGAACGCTTCACCTTTTCCCGGATCTCCGGAAGGCTCAAGCAGCCCTCCTCCTCGTACTGCTCCCCTTCACGATCCACAATCACGGGATTGATCAGCACGATTTTGTCGTTCGGCTCCTTTTGGAAGCTCGTATCGATCACGGTAATCTGCTGCAGCACACCAATTTGCGGCGCAGCCAGACCGATGCCCTGTGCTGCGTACATGCTCTCAAACATGTCAGCGACGAAAACAGCCAACCGCTCGTCGAAAGCAGTCACAGCGGCGGCAGGCTGCGTCAAAACCGGGTCCGGGTACTTCAGCACCTCGTAAATTTTGTGCGGCGTTTCCACCATCGTCGCTGTCATGCATTTCACCTTTTCAATAGGCCCGAATCTGCTCCCGGTAGCCCGCAAAATTTCGCTGCAGTTCCCCGAGTGAATCTCCGCCAAACTTTTCTAATACCAGTCGCGCGACCGTCAGCGCGACCATCGCCTCGCCGGCCACACCGGCGGCCGGTACCACGCACACATCGGACCGCTCATACGATGCTTTTGTGCCCTCGCGCGTCGCAAACGAAACCGACGGCAGCGGTCGTCGCAGTGTCGAAATGGGCTTCAAATAGCCGCGAACCACCACCTCTTCGCCGTTTGAAATCCCGCCTTCCACACCGCCGGCGTTGTTGCCCTCACGCGTGAATCGGGTAAACCCTTCGTTCGCGCCATCGTCCCCGCCGTCATGCGCCTCACCGCTCGGCGTTGCACTGTTTGTCGTGGTCTTCGTCGCCCCGCCGTCCACACCGGCATACCCGATTGCATCGTGCACCGTTGAACCGGAAGCACCGGCCGCGGTCACTCCGCGGCCCAGTTCCACCGCCTTCACCGCCTGCAGACTCATCAACGCCTGCGCCAGCAGGCCATCCAGCCGTTCATCCCAGTTCACATGCGTGCCAATCCCCGGTGGCAACCCATGTACCACTACCTCAAATACCCCGCCCACGGTGTCGCCCGACCGCAGCGCCTTATCCACCTCGGCCTTCATTCGCCCCTCGGTATCCTTATCGGCACAAGCCAGGAAAACTTCAGTTCTTTTTTCGACTGCGGCGATCTCTGCCCAACTCACCGTGCGCTCAAGTTCAGCCGTACCTACACGCACCACATGGCTGGCCACACGCACGCCCAGTTCGCCGAGCAGCATCTTCGCAAACGCGCCACAGGCCACCCGCGCGGCTGATTCCCGCGCGCTGGCCCGCTCCAGCACGTAGCGGGCGTCCGCAAAATCATATTTCAGCGCTCCGGCCAAGTCGGCGTGGCCTGGTCGCGGGCTCGCCACGGCCTTGTGTTTTTCAGGATCTCCTGCACCCACGGGCAGCAGTTCTTCCCAGTTCTTCCAATCGCGGTTGCTCAGCGTCATCGCCACCGGCGAACCGATCGTTTTGCCGTGGCGAACTCCCGAAAGCACGTGCGCCGTGTCCTGCTCGATGCGCATGCGACCACCACGGCCGTAGCCCTGCTGCCGCCGCCAAAGCTCACGGTCCAGAAACGCCTGATCAAACGGAATACCGGCCGGCAGGCCGCTGACGAGCGCCACCAGCGCTTCGCCATGGCTTTCGCCAGCCGTGGAAAACCTCAGCATAGCCCTCCATCATAACAAGCGTTTCATCGCACCAGCACCGTTGTTCTTACCGACTTGCTCCCGCGGCGGAACACCAGGCACACGGCTCGGCTCACTCCATCACCCGCAAGGTGAAGACAGGCACCTCATCCAGGGTCGGCTCGTTCGCGGGCGGGGTTGGGCGCTCGGGCTCCAGTTCACGTACGCCCAAATGGTCCAAGTATCGGCGCGAGTCGAACAGGGCGCGATCCATGGAACGCACCCAATCGGTGGGCTGATCCGGCGCACGACCGGCCGCCACACCGGCCGCAAACTCACCCCGTAGCGTCTCGAACTTTGCTTCAAGGTCATCAAAGGTGCTTAACAAAAGCGCTTCGGGGGTCATCGGCAGCTTGGGCGAACCAAACTCGAGTTTGCCGTGGTGCGCCAACAGCATGTGCTCGAGCAGCAACCGTAAAGGCTCCGGAAATGTTTCCGCTGGCACACCCTTCTCCGCAGCACAACGTCGAGCTTCGGTGTTCAATGCCTCGATCTGCTCACTAAGCATGCGCTGCGCGATCGAAATATGTCCGATCAACTGGCCTTCCAAGGTGTATTGGAATGTGCTGCTCCAGGCAAGCTCCCGCACCTTGCCGATATCATGCAGGATTGCTCCCGCGATCAGCAGATCCCCGTCCACCTCCGGATAAAACGGCGCTGCCGCCCGGCAAAGGCGCACCAGATGCAGCACATGTTCCAGCAGCCCACCCAGCCAGGCATGGTGTAAGCGTTTAGCGGCCGGCGCGATGCGGAAGGCAGGGCCTATCTCGGGATCATTCAGAAAACCCAGCACCAGCCTTTGCAGCCAGGTGGAGCGAAACTCGTCGACATAGCCCCGCAACTCAGCATCCATCGCGGATACGTCAAACCGGCTGGACGGCACGAAATCCGCAGGATCCACCTCGGGCACGCATGCCGAGCGCATCCGGGTCAGCGTGATTTGGAACTTGCCCTGATATTTCGCGATCTGCCCTTGCACCTTGACGTAGCAACCTTCCGTGCAGCTGGTGAGCGCTTCCGCAAACTCCTCCCACATGCGTGCTTCCAGCTGCCCGGTCTTATCCGAGAGCACCAGTGCAAGGTACTGCCCGCCACTGCCCTTGCGTTCGCGCACGCTCAGCGAGGCGAGGCTGAAAAACGTGGTGACTGTTTGATTTTCAAACCGCGGGGCATCCGCTATAAAAAATTCTTTCATCGCGCTATTGCGGTGGCTGCGCCGTGGTGGGCGGGGCACTGGGCGAAGCAGAAGTCGTCGCCGGAATCGGCATCCCCGGAGCCGCCGGGTTGGCCGGCGTGGGCGTTGCAGGCGGCAGGGTCGTGCGGTCTGCGCTCCGCGCAGTTGACCCACCGGTCCCAGTGGCACTGGTGCCCAGGGTGGGGTTCACCGTCGGGCTCACGGCAGGCGTGGCCTCCACGGGCTTTACCTTTTCCTGTAGACGTTCCTTGGGCTCATCCTTCTCACGCTTGTGCTTTTGCTTTTTCGCGACGGTTTTATCGTTCAAACCAAGCGGAGCGGCCTGCGTTTTCTCGTCTGCGCTCTGCTCCGCCGTCGCCGCGATCGGCCGCTTACTGACCTTCACCTCAGCTGACGCCAGCCGCACTTCTGCTTTTTTATCCTGCGACTCCACCTGCCGTGAGCTGAAACGGGTTTTATGGTCCGTAGCGGGTTGAGCACTCAGCGGATTCTCGCCATTCTCCTGCGCATCGACGCCGGTTCCGGTTCCGGTTCCGGTGCTGATGCTGGTCGCTGACTGCGTCGGCGAGCCCATGGCCGCCCCCGGCGCTTCGCCGCCAAGCGCCTTATTCGGGTCCTCGGGCGCTGCGCCAAGCGACGGCACCGCGGCCATCTCCGTAGTGCCCGCGGGCAGCGCATTGCGCGGGGCCTGCCCATAGCGCACCTTTTCGCGGCGAATCTTTCCCGCCTTGGCCGGGGCCGCAACATTGCGCAAACCGCCCCCGTTTGTGGCTCCGCCCTTGCCCTGCTTGGCGGCCAGTTTGGCCCGTGCCTCCGCCAGGTGCTGCTCCGCCTGCGTGGCTTTTACCTGCTCCGCTTGCTGCTTTTTAACTACTTTCTTCTTCAATGGCGGTGCGGTGTAGCTGGTAAACGTGGTGTGGTTTTCCGTGCGGGTTGCGCCCGAATCCGTGAAGCCGGGCTTTATCTCCACAAAGGCGTCTTCACGCGCCTGGGACAGATACTTCCGCAGCGCTGGCTGCAGCTGGCTCATGTAGATGCCTTCCTGCACCTGGCCTTCTACCTGTTGCAGCGGCGGAGTCCCGGCGGCTTGGTGGCTGTCTACCTTTAGAATCACAAAGCCCTGCCGCGTTCGGATCGGCTCGGTAAACTGCCCCTGTGCCAGTGGGAATGTGGCTTTTTCGAGCACATCGCCCAATGCTCCCCGTTTGAAGTCGCCCAGGTCACCCCCGGCGGACTTCGTCGGTCCGTCTGAGGCCGTACGCGCCGTCGCTGCAAAATCGGCACCACTCTTTAACTTCGCCGCCAGTGCGTCCGCCTTTGTCTGCGCCTGGGCAATCTGGGCGTCAGTCGCATTGTCCGGAGTCGAGATCAGGATTTCGCTCAGATGCACCTGCTCAGGCTGTTCGAACTCCTTCGCGTGCTCGGCGTAGAAAGCCTGCTCTTCGTTGGGCGTGATGTTGATGCGACGGCCGACGTCCTCACGCACCACCTGCTGCGTAATGGCCTGATTGCGAATGTTCTGCTTGAAATCCTCGTACGAAACGCCCTGCTGCTCGGCCGCTTTTTGCAGCGCTTCCATGTCCGGCAGGTTCGCGCGCTTGCGAATCTCGTCCAGCTGACGGATTGTCTCGGCATCGCCGCTGATGCCGAGCTCTTTGCCCTTGGAAAGCAACAATTGCTGGTCAATCATGTCGCGTAACAGGTCGTGCTGCTTTTCATCAAACTCCTGCGGCGTCCAGTTCTCCTGTTTCGCCTCCGAAACCAACCCTTCTTGAGCGCGCTCGTATTCCGTGCGGGTGATGATGCGATCGTTCACTCGCGCGATAGTGTACTCCACCACCGCGCCGTTGGGCGTAATCGGTGCCGCAGGCGGCAAGGGAGCCGCCTGAAATGAGGGCGCGCTGGTAAACCCGCCGCCAGGAATGGGAAAACTGCCCTGCACCGCTGCTGCCGCTTGCGCCTGAACGTGTGGCGCCCACACCAACGGCGTCGCTGCGGCTGCCAGCAGCACCGTTATTACCAGCGAACGTCTGCGCCCGAAAGATTCCATCGATCCGATCACCATTCCACCCGTTCTGAACCTGCAACCTGACCCGTGCTCCGGGAACAGCATCCAGCTGCGCAGCGCAAAGCTTTTCGCAGCACCTTGGCTTTTAGACCGGCTACCGGCGTTCAGGTCACCACACCTTCTTATGTTACCGCGTGGCAAACGGTACGAAAGTGACCGGCCACGACAACCAAAGCGGCTCACCGGTGATGCTATACTCCGTCCAACTACCATGTCGCCGGTTGTGCGGCAACCATGGCTGTTTCCCGAGGTACACCCCGCTCCATGCACACATCCACGCGCCGCGCCCTCTTTTCGGCAACCGTTTTTCTGGCAGTTTGCGGCGTCACCGGGTCGGTGGTCGGCGGCAAGGTCGCTGCGCAATCCGCTTCGGATGAATCCAATCTCCGCGATTCCATGCGTTCTTTCACGGATGTATACGCCCTCGTGGAAGCCAATTACGCGGACAAAATGGACACGGAACACGCCGACAAAGCAATCTACGACGGCGCCATTCCGGGCATGTTGCATGTTCTCGATCCCCACTCAAATTTTTACGATCCGAAGGCCTACGCGCAGATGCGCGAAGACCAGAGCGGCAAATATTACGGCGTCGGCATGACGATCCAGCCGCAGAGCAACAAGATTGTCGTCGTCGCTCCCATGGAAGGCACGCCCTCATACAAGGCGGGTATCCGCCCGGGCGATGTGATCCTTTCCGTGGATGGAAAATCGACTGAAGGCCAAGATTCTGCCGCTGTTGCCTCCATGCTGAAAGGCCCCCGCGGCACCCACGTCAGCGTCGTCATGAGCCGCGAAGGTGCCGCGAAGCCGTTGACCTTCGATCTGGTGCGCGACGAAATCCCCCGTTTTTCGGTCGATCTCGCCTTCATGATCAAGCCGGGTGTGGGGTACATTCACGTCACCAACTTCATGGAAACGACCTCTCGCGAGGTGCAGGATGCGATTGACAAGTTCGGCCCCAGCCTCCAGGGTTTGTTGATCGACCTGCGCGGCAATCCCGGCGGTCTGTTAAATGAGGCAGTCGCCGTTTCCGATAAATTTCTGCAAAAAGGCCAGATCGTCGTTTCCCAGCACGGTCGCGCCTTTCAAGACCAGATTTATCGTGCGCCGAAGGGTTCGGAAGCCAAATATCCCATTGTTGTGCTGGTAAACCGCAATACGGCGTCAGCGGCAGAGATCGTCTCGGGAGCCCTGCAGGATCATGACCGCGCGCTCATCGTGGGCGAAACAACCTTCGGCAAGGGCCTGGTGCAGACGGTCTTCCCCATCTCTGACAACACCGGCCTGGCTCTAACAACCTATCACTACTACACACCGTCGGGTCGGCTCATTCAGCGCAACTATAACGGCGTTTCGCTTTACGATTACTACTACGTCCGCAATGACGCCGCGCCGGCCGATACCACGAATAAAGAAGTCAAGCTGACCGACTCCGGCCGGCCTGTATATGGCGGCGGCGGCATCACGCCGGACGAGAAAATTCCCGACATCAAGGGCAATCGCACCGAAGAAACCTTGCTTCAGCACTATGCCTTCTTTAATTTCACCAAACACTACCTCGCCACCCACACCGTCTCAAAAGACATGGTGGTCGACGATGTCTTGCTGAGCGATTTCAAGGGGTTCCTGCACGAGCAAAAGGTCGACATCGCTGACAAGGACTTCAACGACAACCTCGACTGGATCAAGGTTTCGATCAAGGCCGAGTTGCTGAACTCTCAGTTTGGGCAAACCGAGAAGATGAAAGTTCTCGCAGGATGGGACCCGCAACTCCAGAAGGCGCTTACCTTTATGCCGGAAGCACTGGCCCTGGAAAAACACGAGCTTCCGCCTCAACCAAAAACACAAACGGCGCAGAAGTAATCGCTATTTCCACGGGTTTGCAGAAAGCTTCGCCCCTACACGGCAGCTTCGCGCCGGTGCGAACGCGGTGCACCATGCAATACCTTATGCCGGAGCTAAAGCGGTTACGCAGAGCATTTTGTCGAAGACAAGCTGGAGCGGGAGACCGGGATCGAACCGGCGACATTCAGCTTGGGAAGCTGACGTTCTGCCACTGAACTACTCCCGCTCAGAGTTTCATTATAGGCTCACTCCGAATCTGCAGCCAAGCGGCCTTTCTTCGCCAATCTGCCTGAAGCTTTTCTATGGATCAGCCGATAGGATGGGAGGAATGGTCTTTGCAGCTGATCCGCCGGTCGTGAGCACACGGCATCGCCTCCTTTCGCGAGAGCGTATTCTTGAGGGCTGGTCCCCGGTGGATCGCGTGTATTACGAGCAGCGCTTTCGCGACGGCAGTGTCGAAGTGCACGATCGTGATCTGAACGCGCGTGGCGATGGTGTCACCGTTCTGCTTTTTTCTCAAGAACGCGGCACGGTGCTGCTTCTTCGTCAGCCGCGAATCGTTGCCACACTACGCGGCGAGCGCAGCGGGGAAACACTGGAGGCATGCAGCGGTTTGCTCGAAAGCGACACACCGGAAACTTGTGCGCGGCGCGAAGTTCTCGAAGAAACGGGCTACCTTGTCGAAAACCTGACACAAGTGGCTTCCTTATACGCCAGCCCCGGCGCCAGTCTCGAGCTTATTCACCTTTTCACCGCAGAAGTAACCGGCGAGAGCCGTGCCCCGGGTGGCGGTTTGCGCGCCGAAGGGGAAGACATCGAGGTATGCGAGCTGTGCCTTCCCGATGCTTTGACCTCGATACGGAATGGCACCATCCGGGACGCCAGGACGGTGCTGCTTTTACAGCACCTCGCCCTTAGCGGAACCTTATCGACCGCTTCGGCACACTAAGTCAGACACGGACTTCGCAGGGAACGAAGTTCTTCCTCTGCGTTCCCTGCCCATATTGCTTCGTCATCAAGCGCTCATGCGAGCCGTTCCTGTACAGCGTCGTATACCCGCTGGATGCCCGCTTCCAAACCAATTTCATGGCGCCAACCGAGTGCGTGAACCCGAGAAACATCCATGAGCTTGCGAGGCGTGCCGTCCGGTTTCGTCGGATCGAAGACCAGATTGCCCGTAAAGCCAACCACGCGACAAACCATTTCAGCGAGCTCCCGAATGCTGACATCCTCCCCTGTACCGAGATTCACCAACGGCGGATGCTCTGTACCCAGTAGGTCGCCGTACCGTTTGTCATCCAGTTCCAGTAAGTAGATTGCTCCGGCCGCGAGATCCTGTGCGTGTAACAACTCCCGGCGTGGCGTCCCCGTACCCCACACCGTTATCTCCTGAGCACCATCCCGCTTTGCTTCGATTGCTTTCCGTATCAAGGCAGGCAAAACATGCGAAGTTTGCAGATCGAAGTTGTCTTCCGTGCCGTAAAGATTGCAAGGCATCGCCGCCACATATCGCGTCCCATACTGCCGGTTGTACGACCAGCACATCTCTACTCCGGCGATTTTCGCCAAAGCGTAAGCCCGGTTTGTCGGCTCAAGAGGCCCCGTGAGCAGGTACTCTTCCTTGATCGGCTGCGGGCAAAATTTGGGGTAAATGCAGCTGGAACCCAGAAAAAGCAAACGCTTCACCTCGGCTTGCCGGCTTGCCTCAATGACGTTCAGTTGAATTTCTAGGTTGTCCCGTAAAAAATCACCCGGATAGCTGTCGTTGGCGAGGATACCGCCTACCTTGGCAGCGGCTAGAAATACATACTCCGGCCGCTCCTGCTCAAAAAAGGTGCGTACCGCCGAAGCATCTCTAAGGTCGAGTTCAGCCCGCGTACGACTTAACAGCCGCGTGTACCCACGCTCCGCAAGTCCACCGGCGATGGCGGACCCGACCAGGCCACGATGACCTGCGACGTAAACACGGCTTTCTGGGGTCATGTGCACACTAGGTCTCCCGCACGTTGTACGTGGCATATCCGTGCCGGCGCACCAGGGCATCGCGCTCTGCCGCGGCCAGATCGGACTCGACCATCTCGCGCACAAGCTCGTTGAAGGTCGTACGGGGCTGCCATCCGAGTTGAACGCGCGCCTTTGTGGCGTCTCCGAGAAGTGTTTCGACCTCGGTCGGTCGGAAATAGGCCGGATCCACAGCCACAATCACATTTCCATCGCCGTCAACCGCTGTTTCCTCAATGCCCTGCCCCGACCACCGCAGATCCATGCCAAGCTGCTCGGCACACCGCATGATGAACTCACGAACGCTGTACTGTTCTCCGGTGGCAATCACGTAGTCTTCGGGCTGCTCCTGTTGCAACATGAGCCATTGCATCTCCACGTAATCGCGCGCATGCCCCCAGTCCCGTTTCGCATCCAGGTTGCCGAGATACAGCTTGTCCTGCAAACCCACCTTGATCCTCGCTAAACCGCGCGTGATCTTGCGGGTAACAAAGGTTTCCCCACGTAGCGGCGATTCGTGATTGAACAGCACTCCATTGCAGGCGTAAAGTCCATACGCTTCACGGTAGTTCACCACGATCCAGTAGCCATACAGCTTCGCAACTGCGTAGGGCGAACGCGGATAAAAGGGCGTTCGTTCCGTTTGCGGCACCTGCTGCACCAAGCCATACAACTCCGAAGTTGATGCCTGGTAAAACCGCGTTTTGGTCAGATGCAGCGTCCGCATCGCTTCCAACAGCCGCAAAACGCCTAACGCGTCAGAGTTCGCAGTGTATTCCGGCTCCTCGAAGCTCACCTTCACGTGACTTTGTGCGGCGAGGTTATACACCTCGTCCGGCTGTACCTTCTCCATAATGTGCAGAAGGCTCGAAGAGTCCGTCATGTCGCCATAATGCAGAATGAAGCGTCGTCCGGCATCATGAGGGTCTTCATAGAGGTGGTCGACGCGCGCCGTATTTAAAAGCGAGGTACGCCGCTTGATGCCATGCACTTCGTAGCCTTTGGCCAGAAGAAACTCCGCAAGATATGCGCCGTCCTGACCTGTGATTCCTGTTACCAACGCCCTCTTCAAAACCATCAACTCCGATATACAAAAGCTCACTTTGAACGTACCACGCGTTCGAGAACGCACAAGCGTCGAATGTGCGAACAATAGTTGTAGTCGCCCTAAATACGTGACCTGAGTGACCTGTTTCGGTAACTGAAGTATCGAGAGCTCACCCCAGCGCTCGTAATTGTTACTTTTTTGCTGTACTTAGACGCGAGGGAATGTGGGAAGCTTGGATAGTCTTTCCACTCGGGCTCGCTGTGTACGTTCCGCATTGATTCGCCTCCGGCAGTCGGTCGTGCGGTCCGATGCGGAGGAGGTTGCATGCAGCAGATTGAGATCACTTCCACCGGCATCTCACAGGACGGCCTTTACGCTTCTCGCTCTTCTCGGGACACGTTGCCGCTCGATGTCAGCATTCGCTTCGGTCGCCGTCTGCGCCAGTTGCGTCGCGATCACCATATGACCCAGTTACGTTTAGCTACAGAGTTCGGCATCGATCGAACCTTTATCTCCGATGTGGAGCGTGGCCGCAAATCGATCTCTCTGCTCATGCTCGAAGTGCTTGCGCTAGGCTTCGAACTGAGCTTGTCCGAATTATTACAAGACATCTAAACCGACGTACCGCCGAGCGTTCCACGCGATCCGCTCCGGAATGCATCTCTTGATTTCAATGCGTCATTTTAGAATTACAAGAATTTTGCTTATAACCCGACAAGAATACGACGTAGTTCACGCTTTCGTCATCCCATTGTTTGCGTCATCATCTGGTCTTAGGAGTTCTCCATGAGGTTTCACGCTCATCTGGCGATATCGGCGGTATTGCTGCTTTCCCCCAACGTTTTTTATGGGCAGACTGCCTCCACTGCCGCTGTCGCCTCCCAGGCTGGGTCGTTGCAGATTGCACAAAAAACCGAAGCACCCGGTCTTTCCCTTTCGCCCGGTTCTTACGTCGTGCGCATCGCCGATCACCTCAACGACCGCATTATCGTCCAGGTACAAAGGAAGGCGCCATCCTGGCAACTTTGCTGGCTTACCCCGCCAGCAGTCTTTCGGCGAGCGCTGGCAGCGGACCCATCATTTTCAATGCGGGCTTGAAGAGCAAACCAACGCTGCGGGGATATGCTTTTCCCGGTGGACTCACCGTGGAGTTCGTTTATCCCAAGAAAGACGCCGTGGCTCTCGCGAAAGATAATAACGTTCGCGTGATGGCGGTAGACCCTGCTTCCGAGGGTCGGCCCAAACTGCCGCAACTCACGCAGACCGACATGAACGAGGTCACGTTGTGGATGCTTACGCCTACGCCCGTGCAGCCGGGAGAAACAGGACCCGGCATTCAGGCCGCGCGTTACCAAGTACCCGCACAGGCTTCAGCGCCGGTGAATCAGCAAGCGGAGGCTACGGTTCCTCCCCCGCCTGCCCAGCAGGCCACTCAGACCGATGCCGCGTCCGTTCCCGCTTCTACGACAGCGACGCAACGGACCAGCGCCCCGGTTCAGGTTGCTCGTTTGGAGCGTCCCCACATCCGTCCCGCCGTTAAGCAGTTGCCACACACTGCGGGCAATGCACCGCTGTTGTATCTCGCAACGCTGCTTTCCTTCGGAACCGCAGGAATTTTGAGTGTTCGTCGCCGTTTGGTGGCTGCGAAAGGTTAATCGATGCGTCGTAGGTTGCTGCGATCCATGGAGATCGCTGCATGGTGTAGCGGCCTGTTGTGCGCCGGCGTTCTTTTCTCGCAACGAATGGAGATTGCCGCCGCCCGACAGGCCGCCGCTGCTTTCATAGGGATCGCTCCGGTCGCTGTCTCGGCTAGCTCTGTTGCCGCACCGGGGCCTGGCCCGAGTTCACGATCCGCACCGAAGTCTAGCCAACTGCTTGGCCGACTGGAAATCCCCTCGCTTCATCTTTCTACGCCCATTCTGGACGATGACGACACCGCTTCCTTGCTTCTCGGAGCAGGTCACATTCGCGGAACGGCTTTCCCCGGTGGACTCGGCAATTTCGTCATTGCCGCCCATCGTGACACGTATTTTCGGCCACTCGCCGGGATCAAAGCGGGTATGACGATGCGCGTAGTCACCCCGGAGGAGACCTTCCTCTACCTGGTGGACTCGACGAAAATTGTGCTTCCGGAAGATGTAGATGTGTTGGACGTAGGCGATACGCCCCAGATGACCCTGATTACCTGCTACCCGTTTCACTACATCGGTGCTGCACCGAAACGATTCATCGTGAGCGCGCATCTGGCTTCGTTTTAACGCGCACTTACTTGGAAGTGATTGCAGCAGACACCGGCCGAGCATACCGAAGATGAAGTTCGGAGCCCTTCCCCCCGTGTGTAATCCCCGTAGATCGAGTTTGCACTGCGCTCAGAATGACAGAACCGATGAAGAGCCGTCACCACAGTGAATGAATTTCTTTAACGGGAGGCAGCGCGCGTTCTCCCGTTAAGACGCGTGTCCGCCATGGTCCGTTATGCTGCTGTGCTCGAAACCCTTGCCTGCATCGGAACGGATTTCAGTTCCTGCAGTTTTTTGCGCATCACTGACTGCAGCTGATTCAGTACAGCCATCGACGTCTTGGACGAGGCATCGCCTGTCGAATGTCGCAAGATCAACCAACTCTCATACCCGAGAGTCAGTTCGATATCGCAGGACGACGCATCGTTTACCTCCTCAAATTCCTCGAAGTAACTGAGGTTGCCGACCTTCAGTTGAGCAGAAGTGAAGCGAAGTTCACGGCAGGCGATGCGCACCACATGCCAGCATCCCTCAACGGAATGCGCATCCGCCAGTGCGGTCCGCAGTTCCTGCAGGTGAATTTCTTCCTGCACCGCGCGACGAAGGGAGACCTGCGAAAGCATACGGCGTGCGGCACTGAACTCAACATACCCAAGGCGTTTGATGCCGAGGGCAAGCAGCACAAAGAATACACCCAACATCGGCCACCCAAGCCGGCGCTGATTCAAAGTCACCAACAAGGCCAGCATGGCACTTGTGCAGCAGGCAGCATAAAGGATGAGCGCCGCGCGCGAGGTAGAAAATCCCAAGGCCAGGACCCGATGGTGGATGTGTCCACGATCACCCTGAAAGATGGGTGTGTTGCGCAAGAAACGACGCACAATCGCAAGGCCGACATCGGTCAGCGGCAACGCCAAAGCCATCAACGGCGCGGCCAGGCCGACCAGCGTAACGGTGTGCTGACTCCAGACCAAACCAAAACAGCCAAGCATGAAACCAATCGTCAAGCTGCCACAATCGCCGAGGAAGACAGAAGCGGGACTGAAGTTGTACCGCAGAAAGGCAAGCAAGGCACCGGCGAGCGGTGCCGTGGCGAGGGCAAGACCATAGCGGCCAAAGAGCAAAGCAACAACCAGCGTCGTCAACGTGCTCAATAAACTCACACCCGTGGCCAAGCCATCCATACCGTCGATCAGATTGACCGCGTTCGTGCAGCAGATGAGCCAAACGAAGCTGGCCAGCACACCCACGAACTGCGGCAAGTGCATTGTGGAAAGCTGAACGCCAAAGTGAATCGCCAGCCCGGCCGCGATCATCTGGCCACCAAGCTTCTGCCAAGGTTTCAAGCCGACAAGATCGTCCAGAAGACCTACCGCAAAGATGACACTGGTTGCCGGCAACACCGCGTGCAGTATCTGCCCGTGCTGGATATATAACCTTCCCTTGTCCCCGAAAAGCCAATACAAAAGCGCAAAAGAGCCGGCACAGGAGATCACGATGGGGATACCACCCACCCGCGGTACAGGGGTGACGTGGAACTTGCGATCCTCATCCGGCAGATCGACCAACCCGGCACGTACGAAAAGATTCCGGCAAACCGGTGTCAACACCAGGCAGAGGAGAAAAGAAGACAAGCCGAGGACTAGAAGAACATACATGGTGAACCTCGTCGCACAACAACTGCGGCCGAAAGAAGTCGGAAGTTTAGAAAGACGTTTGCAGATCCAGCCTGGCCGATGAAGCAGAGGGCGAAGGTGCTGCCCCTAAGATGTTTCCGATACGTTCTACACTCTGCGGCAGGTCATACCATTGCACCAACGCCTGCCGCGCACGCTGCCCCGCCGCTTGCACAAGCTCCGGGTGATCTGCCAGATGCTGCAACAGCTTTGTTGCTCCAGCAACGTCCCCGCTGTTCACAACCCATCCACACTGGTGACGATCAATCAAACGCGCAGGTGTGGCGTTCGGAGGTCCGATATACAGCAGCGGCCGTCCTGCCGCTAGAATGCCGTAAACCTTGCTCGGGACCACGGCTCCACAGGACGCATCCTGCTGTGTCACCAGACCGATGTCGCCTGCGGCCAGCCCTTCACTCAGCTTGTCTCGCGCTACAAAGGGTCGAAGCTCTACCGAATGAATGTCGTTGGCCTCACAAAAGGCCGCAAGTACTTTTCGCTTATCGCCGGTGCCCGCGAAGATAAAGCGGAAGCGCGCATCATCGCGCAACGCATAGATGGTGCCCTGGATGGTTTCCAGATCGTGCGCCATTCCGAAATTACCCGAGTAGAGCAGAACGAGTTCCGCAGGATTGCCAGGCCTGGCCATTGGCGTGATCGCCGTGCTGGACGCCCAATGTTCGGCGATGACGATCTTTTCCGGATGGACGCCCCGCGCAACGAGGCGCTCCTTCATGCATGGCCCAAGCGCGATAATGCCGTCCGCCTGTCGCCGCACCCAGTCGGCCAGCCAGCCCGTGATGCGGTGCGTCCACCCGCCCGCCTTCAGATACTGCAGGTCAACGGCGATTTCGGGATATAAATCCTGCTCCCAGATGAAGTGGCGCGATCCGCGTAGCAGCTTGATCGCCGCGCCAAGCAGGGAGATCAAGGGCGGTGTGGTCATGGACACCACCACATCGGCCTTGCGGAGTGCAAGCCCTTTCGCGAAGGCTGTCGCATAAAACGACAGATACGACAACATTCTGCCCATCCGACCACGTGTAAACGGCATCGCGCGAACACGATGGACTTCAGCGGGTGGCGGTACCGCCCCGGCAGCTGCGGCATACCCTCCATCCCCACAAAGCACGGCAACCTTTACCCCGCGAGCTGCCAGTGCCGACACAAGATCGGTGAGTTGCTGACTGGTTGCCGATGAGTCCGGCCAGAAAAATTGATTGATGAACAACATCCTCATACGCGTATCTCCTCAGGCCTACCGCTCGCCGCGCTTTGAATATGGCGTGTTTTGACGCGTTTAGCCGGATTTCCCGCATAAATCTCATAGGCCGGAACGATGCCCTTCACCACGGCACCAGCTGCAGCCACCGCATACGCGCCCAGAAAGGTTCCAGGCATCAAGATCGATTTGGCACCGGCCCATGCACCCTCCCCGAGTTCGATCGGCTCGAGGCGCAACCCGAAGCGCGGATCGCTCCAATCATGATTGCCCGTGCAAAGATAAACACCCTGCGAAATACAAGCGTTGCCCCCGATGCGCACCGTGGTGAGATTGTCGATCCAAGCCTCCTCGCCGATCCAGCAGTCGTTCCCGAGCTGAAGGTGCCAGGGATATTTCACCCGGACCGACGGCTTGATCACAACACCCTGGCCGACGCTTGCACCGAAGGTACGCAGCAGCTTGACGCGCAGATTGGAAGAGGGTAGCCAGCTTGAAGCAAAGACCGGTTGCCCAATAAGCATCCACAAAGCCCGTTTAAAAAACGAGCCGCCCGGGTTGTACCAGGAGTTGTCATAGTCCCTGAGTCGGACGAGACTCATCGTGCACCTGCCTTCCAAAGCTCGATCGTGAACGGCTGCGTGCCATCGAGCACATAGCGGTACACCTCGCCCATAGCCATGGCGACTCTATCTGATGAGTAGCGCTGCGCGACCAGATCGGCACCGCGCCGGCCCATCGCACGATTTTGTTCGGGCGTTTGCGACAGCATCGCGCGGAGCGCCGCTTGAAGAGCAAACGGCTCGGCAGCTATCTCCCACCCCGCGCCCTGCTCCTGCACCTCCGGCATGTTGCAGTTTCTCGTCACAATGACGGGAAGGCCGGCCCCAAGCGCTTCCAGCACACTCATACTCAGGCCCTCGGAAAAGGAAGGCAGCACAAACGCTTCAGCTGCCGCCAAGGCGCTCCACTTCATCTCTTGCCGCAGCATGCCTGTGAATGTGACAGCATTTGCGATATTTGCGGACGCGATCTTTCCTTGCAGCCGTTGCGCCGTATCTGCGTCGTTCGGACCCGCCAACACCAGGTGTGCTTCCGGGAACTTCTGCGCTTCTGCAGCCCAAGCGTCAAGCAGCAGAGACAACCCTTTCTTCGGATGAAGTCGGCCGAGAAAAAGCACGACGCGCTTGCCCTCCAGGTGAGGATAAGTGTCGAAAAAGAGTTGGGGAGAAAGCTGGGCAGGCACTGCCACCGCATTCGGAATGACGGCAATCGGCCCTTTCGCACCAAAGTCGCGATATTGCCGCGCCTCGGCTTTTGTCAGCGCGTGCAGGCAGGCGGCTTTCTTTGTGATGCCTCGCTCAAAAAGAGCGGCATAGGCCAGCTTCTTCCACCGCTTCTGGGCCAGGGCCCACGGTTCCAGCATGCCGTGTGCGGAGAGTACGTAGGGTTTCTTCTCGGCGCTGGCCGTCCGGCTCGCGACCGCGGTACTTGCTTCCCACAGACCATGGATGTGCACCCCGTCGACGGCATGCACGAGTGCGTCGAACCCGCGACGCAAGCTGCGCGATTGTAACCAGGCGCGTCGACCGGTCGGCCAGAAACTCAGGCGCGCGTCCTCGTAGCCTTCGGGTACGACGTGTTCGGTTGGCGCACAAAATGCGGCAAGCGACATGTGAAGATGATTTTGTGACGCCACGGCCTGCGCTGCCGCCGGGACAGCAGCGCTGAGGCCGCCATAGCGCGGGTCGGTGTGGCTTACCACGGTGAGCCATCGCGCGCCGGCAGTTGGCGCTTCCGCTGCAACAGGGTTGCCCTTTGTGAGAACGGTAGCCGTCACAGGGTGACCTCCGGTAAAAGGTGCAATCGGCTTGTCCGATCCGTCTTGTGCACGATGGATGCGATCGTGCGGCCAAAATCGCGCGGTGTGTACCCCGCAATAATCTCGCCTGAACGCTGCCCGAACACACTTCTTTGCGCCGCCGGCATCGCGGCCATGCGTCCAAGCAAAGCTGTGAGCGCTTCTTCGTCATGCGGAGCAAAAGCAAAGCCATTCTTTCCATCCTGAACGAGATCCTCACAGCAGCCGCAATGCGTGGAAACCAGGACGGGCAGATGCGCAGCCATCGCCTCATTTACCACCAGACCCCACGGTTCCCTTGAGCTCGGAAGCACAAAACAGCCCGCACCTGCGTACTGCGGCAGCAGTTCCTCCAGGCTCAAGAGGCCCGTGAAGTGCACATCGGCAGCGTAGGGCGAGTCTTGCAGTTGCTGACGCAAGGCGACGCGTTCCGGCCCGTCCCCCGCTAGCACCAGCGGCCACGCGCCCCCGGCGGCGCGATATTTGAGCCAGCTCCGCAACAAGGTGTGCAGATTCTTTTCCGGAGCCAAGCGACCGACAAACAGGAAGTATGGATCACAGGCGTCGGTTGGCGGCGTGGACGCCCGAAGCGCCGCGGTTCCTCCGCTGATCGCTTCGTTGTTCACGACGTCATAGGAACCCAAAATGCGCTCAACAGGAAAACCAAGCTGTTTCAGGTAACGAACATGGGCGCGGCCCCCGGTAACGGCCCACCCGAATAGAACGCGCAGCATTGTTTTTTTCAGCAGTTCCCGCAAAAAGTTCCGTCGGTGGTCAAATGCCGTACTTTCCGTCATCAGCACGCTTTCACGCCGATGCAGACGCGCCCAAAGCGCAGCCGCAATGGCGGGCAAAGTGTAATACCCCGGCACAAGAACGACCCGCGGCTGCAGAAACGTGAGCCGTCGCCAAAGCGCCATAGCCAAATGCACCTTGCTTGCCTCGCGCCAGCTCACGCCCGGCATAAGGGTTTCTACTGCGAGCCCTTCCGGTACAGCCTCACGAAAGCGTAGCCCCGGGTGCACGCCCACGCCGCTCACCAACTCCAAACCGACTACCCTGCCCATCAGGGAGGGTGTCTCCTCCAGCCCCAGAAAACGCGCAACATGGTACGCATACCAATCGATCCAAATAACGGCTACATCACAGCTTTTCGGTGTGCGGAGTTTAGACATGGCTCACCTTCACCGCCGAGGCAACGCTCGGTTCCAGTCGGACGCGCGGACGGGACTGCCGCTGTAAACGCCCGCCGATGAGCCGCGCGCGCACGCGGGCACGCTCCGGCTTTTGCGCCCAACGCCACACCAGCCACGCAGGAATCGAGAGCATGAGCGATCGAAAGATGACGGCCTCCATGGTTTGCATCACAAGGTAAATCGAAAGGCAGCTGAGAATGGTGTACTGTGTCGCCCATGGGCCGCCGCGCAATACAGCCCGCTTCCACACGAAACCATATAGGGCGCCCAACGCCGCCAGTGCGAGGAGGGCCAGCCACCAAACCTCCACCCAAAGGTCGGCAACGATACCCGGCGCTGAGCCCGGCGCGCTCACCCAC
>CAXTRN010000014.1:10161-29612 GCA_964246645.1 uncultured Acidobacteriaceae bacterium | reverse complement strand
GACTCGGAGTTCAGGACTCGGATTCCTGGATCTGACGCATCACCATTGTAGCTGTTCTCTGCATCCTGCTCATGAAAGGGTGCCGGCTCACTCCTTACCAGAATCAGACCGCAAAAGGCAGACGGGTGAGCACGCATCGCCGGACCGCGCGCTTGGCGTCACTCCGTTATGCTGGCGTGAGTGACTTCCTCGCTTCATGGTCGATCGGCGATTGTGATCACGGCGAGTGACCGCTGCTTTGCCGGCACCCAGATCGATCGATCGGGACCTGCCGTTGCGGCGCTGCTCGCAGAAGCGGGAGCAAACATTCTCGACCTGACCCTCTCCTCCGACGATCTATCTATGCTGACCGCGGCGCTTCGCACAGCAACGGGGCGCGCCGCCCTGGTGGTAACCACCGGCGGCACCGGCCTTTCCGTTCGCGATAACACGCCGGAAGCGACCCTGGCCGTTTGCACACGGCTGGTTCCGGGCCTTGCGGAAAAGATTCGGCAACATGGCGCCACGGAAACGCCCTTTGCGGCGCTGGGGCGCGGCGTTTGCGGCATCGCCGACCGGGCTTTGGTGCTGAATCTGCCGGGCAGCCCAGGCGGCGCCGTCAGTTCCCTGCGCTCGGTCTTGCCCTTGCTGCCCCATGCGCTCGACCTGCTTGCCGGGCAGACGGACCATGCGGCGACCCCGGCAAGAAACCCCGAAACGACACCGGACCAGCGCTCGATTTCCTGACTTCTTCCTCGATGCCGTACGGGCAGGTGCTCTAAATCTGGTCCGTTGCCTGCGTACGGAGCCGGCGCGAAGACGGAACGTCGTAGAATGGGACGTTGTGAAGATCGGTCCTATTGCCCTGGTGCACAAGTTCTCCGCTGTGATGCTGGCCGTCATGAAGCCACTCGGCGTTTGGGGGGTGGGCGGCCTGGCGTTGATCGACTCCGCCCTGATTCCGATTCCGGTTTCCATGGACGGCATCGTGATCGGCTATGTCGCGAACAATCATCAGCGTTTCCTTGCCTACAGCATGATCGCGGCAGCCGCGTCAGCGCTGGGCGCGCTGGTACCCTTCCTGATCGGGCGTGCCGGCGGCGAGCTGTTCTTGTTGAAACGAATCAACCGGCAACGCTATGAACGCATGCGCGACCGCTTCGAACGGCAGGAGTTCTTTGCGATCCTGATTCCGGCGATGCTTCCGCCTCCAACGCCATTGAAACTCTTTGAGTTTGCCGCAGGCGTCTTCGAAATGAAGGCCGTTCCGTTCGCTTTTGCGATCTTTTGCGGCAAACTGATCCAGTTTTTGGTGTGCTCCCTGCTGACGATCTGGTTCGGCCCAACGATTCTGCATAGCGCACAGCGCGCCATGCACGAGCATCTCAGCGTTGTGCTCGGGGCGGCACTGTTTGCTTTGCTCTTGATCGTGTTCTTCGTCATTCGCCGCATCTTCGACCGGCGTCGTGGTTTACCGCTCCCTTTGGAAGAGACTCAGGATCTCCAGGCAGAGCCATAGGGAGCAAATTGACGCGAAAACCGATGCTTGGGGTAGGTACGAGGCAAACCTTAAACCAGCGGGTGCTGCCCATCCATCGTGCGCCGCCAGGTCTCGACTATCTGCGCGGCCACCACGGGCAAGCCGAAAAGCCCGGTTGCGGTGAGCCCGGTCGATACCAGATCGTTCGCATAAAACGGCAAGGCGAGCGTATAGCACGACACCAGCCCGGCAAGGGTGTGCGCATACAAGCGACTGTCGCACCAGACAATGAAGTTACTTAGGGCAAAAAAACTCGTTGCCGAACAGAAAACTGCCGATGCCACGCGCAAAGGGCTGATGTGCCGCAGAAAGCTGCTAGCCAACAGACAAACCGCGCCATACCACATCCAGGTAACAAGATAGCCACTGAGATGGAAGGGGTAGCCGTAGACGAAGTGCGTGAGAACGACATCGGTCAGCGCCATGGTCCCAAGGCCTACGATCGCCTCCGGACGAGACCGGCGCGCGCCAAAGAAAAGCAGCCCGCCACCGACCGCGGTGAAGTTAAGCCCTACGCCTGCGAACGCGTGCGGCACGAATCGGCTCAAAGCAGCGAGTAACAGGACAAAGTACGGGAGCATGGTCAACCTTGGCGGATGTGCTTTGAAATCTTGAGCTCGTTCTTCGCCCTCGGGCGATCCGCTCCCTTATTGTAAGCGAGCCTCGACCGGCGTTTTCGTCCTGATTGGAATCGGTCACGGCCTTTCGAAACGACCGTCTATTCCTTGCGCGATGATGTGATCCTGTGTATCCAGAAGGAACTCCGCCGTAAGGGGCGGTATGCCGTTTCCGCGGAGCCAAGAAAGGTCACCCATGAACCGAAGATCACTGCAGCGAACGAACGCAGTGCCGGGCCTTTCTGTGGCCCACAGGGTGAACTCGACCGGGTCGTCCGAAGTGCCGGCGAATGGCATACAAAGCGGCATGGTGGACCAGTCTTTATAAATCTTGCCGAGACGGCTGTGTTCTGCGGCCTGGAGGGCGTCGCTCGGAGGCGTCTTGTTGAGGATGGGCCCTGCCGTCCACGTGGCGAAGCGGGTATCGGCAACCCCGAGCCGGTAGGCCGGACCGAAATCCGTGGCGGTATACCAGCGAAAAATACTGAGCGGGTCCGGGCTGGCCAGCGATTGCATGGGCAGTAAAAGTGCTCGCGGCGGCTCCGTGGGCAGTGGACGCATGGCGCCGCCGGCATCGGTTTGCGTATCCGATATATTGGCGTCCGGAGATGCCGCGACGTTGCCGCTTGCGATTTCCGGCGTGCGGGGACCCGGGATGTTCGAGCCCGGGGCGCGAAGTGTCTGGTCGTGGGCCACGGAGAGCGCCTCGCGGTGCTCGTACCAACGCACCGACCAGAACAGCATGACGGCCACAAGCGCGGCCCGCGCCCACCCGCGACCGCGAAAGGATTCGGGGACGGCCCCGACTTCGCGGCCGATCAGCCCGAAGAGCCAGGGCAAACAAAGGCCACACAGCAGAAAGAAAAAAATCCACGGGTCGAAGATGAAGACGATGGATCCCGCGTACCAGTGGTTACTGAATGGGAAAAATGGTCGCAGACCGTAATTGTTGGTGTAGTCCAGCCAAAGATGGCTCAAGAGCCCAAGCAGGATGAAGCCGAAGAGCCAGCCCCATCGCGGTGGAGCCGTTTGTCCAGTTTCGAGGCGCGATGCTGAACGCGCGGGCCTGTCAGGTGTACGCCGGCCGGCTCGCATGCGATGCAGCAGGAAAAAGCCAAGCAAAATGAGGGCTGCCTCGAAAGGCAGGCCGACCAGGGTGTGGGTGATGCCGCGATGGTGTTCAAAGCCGGAAACAGGGCCGCGCAGACTCCACAAGGTGTCGATGTCCGGGAACTCTGCCGCAATCGCCATGGCAGCCGTGGTGTACGCAGCCCGGCGGTTTAGGCCGGTCCGTGCCAAACAGGCCCCGGTCAGAACGTGGGTGACCGGCTCCATGGAAAGCTAGCGGGTGAGGGCGAAGGAACCGCGGGGGGTTTCCGCCAGCGCGGGATGATGGGCAGCTGAATCGCCGAGCTCATCCAAAGCCGACACTTCCCGCTCCCGCGCCGCTGCCGCTTCGCGGGAGGTGGCAGCGGTGAGCATTTGAATCTCGGCGGGCGCCAACATGTCGGGGTGGAAACCGGCAACGGCGACCTGGCCGGGCTCATCGCCAAGGATCTCCGAGATCCGGTTCCAAAGAAAGAAGGGTGACGTTGTGGGAAGGAGAATCATACGACGCTTTGGCTCAGGCAAACCAAAGTAGACAGCCCACACGAGGGCGGGCAGACACAAAGCCACTGAGTCGAGAACATAAACACCCGAGTAGATGGAACCCGCCCCAGAGGTAACAAGCCATGCCGCCTGGACCAGCTGAACAGTAGAGCATAGGCCAAGTCCGAGGACGACGCCGAAGATGTGACTTCTAAACGTCAATCCTAGGGGACGAATGCAAAAGCAAACAAAAACAAGCAGGCAAAGGACAAGCACATTGATTCCCTGCTGGAACCGGCTGGCTAGCTCCCCGTAGATCATCGCCAGCGTGGCATCCTTCGCGAACATCTCGGGGCCGACGGCCAAAGCGATCGCCACTAAGAGTGACACCGCTCCGACCCATCTGAAGATGATCCTACCGATGCGCTGGAGCCCGGGAAAGGGACGCATCGCTTCCGAGAAGAGTCCATAGATAATGAGCACGAGCAAACAGAGCCCGCTGATCTGCGTGAACCATCCTAGAAAGAAATAGGCCCTCCAGGCAGCTTGGGGAGGTATGCCAAAACTTTTCCGGAAGAACATAAGGGGAAGCTTTGCCGCGGCGGAGACCGCAGACATCGTTACAAATACCACGAGAGCTGGAAACACAACGACGACTCGGCGGTACCGCATCAGAAGCGGTACCGCCGCACACATGACGATCTGCGCAATCGTGGCATATTCGAGAAGCTGACGATCGTTCACTAGGCAACCTTAACTCTCGTGATACCACACTGGCGGAAGTTTGGCTAATTCGGGGAGGGCTTAGTCCATGCCGCAGCGTCGTGGATCGCTCGGCAAACACATAGGAACACTGGCTACAACATGAGCGCGGGCCGATGCTTGTGATGTTCCATTCACATGCGATACGATCGAGGAAGCGGAGAAACCAACGGCGGCCAAGGCGAGGACAGAAAGGCGAACGGCGAAAGTCTTCATTTTGTACTCCAATTTGTTCTTCCGGCTACCACTTCAGTGGTATTGGTTACCGGCTGAGATCAAACTAAAGTCGATAGGGGCAAAGCGCCAGCGTCCCTTGCTTCATGACATCGGAAAGATTCAGTACTGTTACTGAGGTAACAGCTGAGTAACTTTTGTTTCATCTCATGAAAGCTGGCAGCTGCTGATTACGCCTTCTGCGCACTTCAATAGCAAACCACCACTTCAGCCGTAATCACATGCCATGCGTTCGAGCAGCCCATGGCGGTTCCGGCGTATGCTCAAGCTGTGTCGCGTTCCCCTTATCCGCACTCTGATCGCGAGCTCTTGACGCGCATTGGCCGCGCAGCCGGCGGCAAAGCGGGATACAAGCAATTAGTTCGCGAGCTTGGGCTTGGAGGCGGACGGGAACGCCGTTTGCTGCTGGAACAGTTGACGCGCATGGTGGCACGCGGCGATCTGCAGCGCTTGGAAGACGAGCTTTGGGCTGTGCCAAAGCGTTCCGCCGAAAGCGCCGGTCACTCCAACACCCGTTCGACGCAAGCCGCAACAGGTCGTTCCCGCGCAACGCAGTCGCTTGAGCAGCAAAATGGCCCTGCCCGGGGTGGACGGGAGCGTTTGCAAGGAGGGCGTCTCGATCTGCATCGGGACGGTTTCGGCTTCGTGCGTCCACAGGCGATCACCGCGCCGGGAGCAAAAGAAGGACCGAAGGCCCAAGCATCCCCCGGTCGCCCCGGGGAGCAGGACATCTTCATTCCGCCCAATGCGCTGCACGGCGCCATGCACGGCGATCTCGTGCTCGTGGATGAGGACCCGCCGGCCCGTGACGGTCGACGCTCCGGACGCATCGCGCGTGTGTTGACGCGGCGTAATCCCACCATCGTCGGCATCTTTCACTATGCGCGGCCCATGGGTGGCCGACGCAGCTTTGCCTTTACAGATCACGCCGGCGATGCGCAAAGCAATCTGGTGCAGCCGCTCGACGAGCGCCTGGGCGGCCCAATCCTGATTGCTCAAGGGGCGGAGATTCCAACCCAGGGACTGGTTTTGCATCGCACACTCGGTGCGAAGGTGCAGCCTACCGCCGACACAGCACCAAGGCAACCCGTCACGAGGCAATCCGGATCGGCGTTGGACGCGGTGGCTGCGGCTTCCGCAAAGCCGGATCGAGCGGAAAACGATTCCCAGCCGCTCGATCCCCGGCCGCTCGAAGGCATGGCTGTCGAGGTAGAGGTAACCAGCTTTGCGCAGCCTGGACGCCCGGCGCAGGGGCGGGTGATCGAAGTCTTGGGGCCGCCGGATGCCTTCGGCGTCGATGTCGAGATCGTGATTCGCAAGCATGCGATTCCACACACCTTTCCGGCCCATGTGCTCGCCGAGGCCGAAGAGCGTGCGGAAGAAACGGCGGCCGCGCTACCGCCGGACGAGCTGGCGTACCGTGAGGATTTTCGCGGGCTGGCCATTGTGACCATCGACGGCGAAACGGCGCGCGACTTTGACGATGCCGTTCTGGTGCGCTCCTTGCCGAGTGGGCATACCGAGTTGCAGGTGCATATCGCCGATGTGGGCTGGTACGTGCGTGACGGCTCGGCGCTGGACACCGAAGCGCGGGTGCGCGGAACGAGTGTGTACTTTCCGGACCGCGCGGTACCCATGTTGCCGCATGCGCTTTCGAGCGGGATCTGTTCCCTGCTGCCGCACCAGGATCGTCTGGTGCTCAGCTGCATCATGAAAATCGATACAGAAGGGGAGATCGTCGACTACCGGGTTGCGGAAGGGATCATTCGCAGTGCGCGACGGATGACCTATACCAGCGTGCAACAGTGCCTGAACGCGTCGCCAGAGGCTGCAGAGTGGAATGAGGCAGCGACAGGGCGGAGTCCCCGCCACGACGCCGAGATGCTGCACCAAAGCGACGACGGCAGTCATATCCGCAAGAACGATAAAAAGACGAAAGATACCGAGGATGTGGAACTTTCGCCCTCGGAACATGGGCTGCAAGATTCCGTCGGGAGTGACCAAAGGAAGAGCAAAGGCAAAACGCCTGTGACGCCGCAGGCGACGACGGAGGATGAGCTGGAACGGGAACGGATCGGCCTCGAACAACCGGAGCTCCCCGAAGCCTTCGATCGCATGCTGGAATTGGCGTTGCGGCTGAACCGCAAGCGTGTACGCCGGGGGTCCATTGACTTCGACCTGCCGGAGCCTGTGGTGGAATTCGATGCGGACAGCAACATGAAGGCGATTGTGCGATCGGAACGGGGATGGGCGCACCGGCTGATCGAGGAATTCATGCTGAGTGCGAATGAGTGCGTCGCAACCTGGCTCACGGCGCAAGGGATTCCGTCGCTCTACCGCATCCATGAGATGCCCGACCCCAAACGTATCGTCGAATTCGAAGAGACGGCAGCAGGTTTTGGGCAAACACTCGGCATTGGAACGCTGCCGGTGCGGCGCGTGACGATGAAAAGCGATCGCCGCGAGGCACAACGACAGGCGTCCAAAAGACGCGATGCGCGTGCACCACAAAGTCACGAGATCCCGGCCAGCATTCCAGTAACGCCGCAAATGTACCAGCGCCTCGTGCGGCGGATCCAAGGCAAGCCGGAAGAGCGCATCTTGGCGTACCTGATGCTGCGTTCGTTGAAACAAGCGCGATATGCGGAAAAGAACGAAGGGCATTTTGCCTTGGCGAGCCCCTGTTACACGCACTTCACCTCGCCTATTCGGCGCTACCCGGATCTGATTGTGCACCGGCTGTTGCGGACGATGCTGCGGCGCGGCGCGAACCCCAAAGGAGGCGCCCTGCACTCCGGTGACCCCCAACCCTGGGCGGTGGCCCTGGCCCAGGCGCAGGGTAGCCACGCCGCCGCAGCGTTGGGGCGAACGGCAGAGGCTACGCGGTCCCCATCACCGACGGCGGAACTGCGGCAGCGGGGCGGGAGCGAGCCGGTTGCCTTTGTCGGTAAGCGACAAAAAGCGAACCGTGCGGGACGCATTGGATGGAGCGGTGGCGAAACGCCAGTCTTTGTCGACGAGAACAGCGCCGCCGAGAACAGCGCCGACAGGAGCAGCGACGCCCCGCTGCCGGCAGAAAAAACAGAAACGTCTGCGTTGCAGCAACAGCATGCGCTGAATGAACCGGATGCGTTGCAGGAACTGAATGTGCGAAGCGCCGAACCGATTTCAGCGGAAGAACTGTCTGACATCGCCGTCGAAAGCTCCCAGGCAGAGCGGCGGGCGGCGGATGCCGAGCGTGAACTGATTGAGTGGAAAAAGATAAAGTTCATGGCCGACAAGGTGGGCGACGATTTCCGCGGCATCATTCTTTCGGTAACGAAGTTTGGGTTTTTCGTCGAGCTGGACGACATCTTCATTGAAGGATTGGTGCCGCTCGGCTCCCTTGTGGGCGATCTGTACAGCTTTCGCGATGCAGACCGTTCGATCTGCGGCATGCACACCGGCCATTGCTTTCGTGCCGGGGACCGTGTTGCGGTGCTGCTGGACCGCATCGACCGGCAGCAGCGCCGCTTGCAGTTCGCCTTACTGCCCGGTACGGAGCCCGCAGCGGTTGCGGGTGTACGCTCGTCCCGCGGCGGAAAAAGCGAGGCAAAGAAGCTGCGAGCGACGGAGAAGCGCAAGGCGAAGCCGGCCGGCAAGGCAAAAGCACGCAAGCGAAAGCGCGGCTAAGCGCTACACCTGCGTGCCCGGGCTGCTTTCACCCCGCGCCGACCCACTCAGCCTAATCGCTGTTCGGCAGGGTGGGCGGCAGCGGCAGCGTGGGGGACGGGGGCAGCTTCCAAAGGCTCAGCGCAGTGGAAGAAGCGTACCGGTGGGGATCAAGCGAGAACTGAGTGCTGGGCACCGCGCGCGACCACAAAAGCGTGCTGCCGGGTTCGGGCGCATGGTCAAGCACGAAAAAACGCGCGCCCTGCTCGTGCGCCCACCAAAGGCGTCGATTTTCAGGGCCATCCCATAAAAACGGGATGACGCCTGGACGGGTCATGCCGCCCATGTCGATGATGGGGCGCTCCGCGAAAAAGGTGACCTCGTTAGCGGGACGGAGGGCGACGGCTTCCCCGGCGGGCAGCCCCCGCAGTGTTTGCGCAAGCGCCTGCTCCTCTTGGTTCAGAATGGCCTGATTGCGGAGCAGCGGCCAGCTCGCCAGGACGCTCGTACCGATGCCGAGCGCCAAGCCGAGGGCAAAATACGCCTGGTACAGGCGCGGCGACACGAGCCGAACCACGGCAAACAGAACAACGGTCAGCACGGGTGCCGTCACAAGCAGGTCGTCCATGGTGACGTTGCGATGGATTGCGGGATAAAACAGGCATTCGAACGCCGCAAGTGCGATGAGCAGCCAACCACCGGTCCCAAAAGCGTCCGCAATCGTCACTATGGGCTGGGAAGACTTGCGAAGACGCCCCTGAAGCAACACGCCCGCCAGGCCGCTCGCACCTACGAGCACCAAAGGAAAGGCGGTGGCACATACATGGAACAGAAGAGCGGTCACCGAGGCGTGCGGTGCTGCACCATAGGCGGCCATGCTGTCCGGCAACAGGGTGCCGAAGACGCGGATCGTATAAAACAGCCAGCCGACAAAGGGCCCCGCAACGAGCGCGAAGGTCGCGAGAAATAACAGCAGTTTGGGGCGCAACCGCAACGGTGTATTCACCCAACGGAGAAACAAAACCAGCCCCAGCAACGCCGTAAAAATCGCCAGTTCCGGACGCAACAGTGGCATGAACCCCGCGCACACACCGCCCCCAAGCAGCTGCCGAGGCTCGATGGGCTGTTTGAGCGAGTCTTGGACGACAACCAGCCCCCAACAGAGCAGGCTGGCGGCCAAAAGTGCTTCCGTGCCGGTGAAGGCACCGGCGCAGAACGCGGGACTGCTCACGGTGAGCAGAAGCATTGCCGCCGCAAACACGCGGCTGCGGGCCGGCCCGAGCGATGCCGTGAGGCTGCGGGCGAAGGCAAACAAACCGGTGAGAAAGCAAGCGGCAGCCAGCGCGCTAAGCAATTTTCCGGCCAGCAACCAGCGCGGAAGAACGGCATGGAGCGCAACCAGCAGCCAAAGCCAGAGCGGCGCGGTGTCGGCATAAATGGCACGGCCGTTGAGCAGAAATCCCCTGTGCTGGGCAAGGGAACGCGCGAAAACAAGGTGCAGAAACGCAGTGTCGTTCCAAGCGCCGAGCGCATGTAGAAACCAGACGGCCACCCACGCCGTAGAAACGAGCAGCAGGCCCACAAAAATCGGCGTGAGGCGTTGCGTTTCGTTCTTGCTGCGAGGCAGAGCGGCATCCATGCGTTCTTTCAGCATACGGGCAGTGGCGGGGCTTCCGCTTTTCGGGCAGAACCCACCGTTGAAGTCGCCATGGACGTCGCTGCCCGCCAGCTGTGCCGGCCATATCGGGCAGGCACGAGGCTTGTTACCGTTGCGATTGCGTCGTCACCAGTTGCTGCCCCAGGCGCGAACGCACGTGTTTGAGCACGTGATGCCCGGCCCGTACGTGGGGCACAAGTTCGAGGGCCGGATCGAGGCGGTACAGAATTAAAAGGTCGCGATCGGGATCATCCATGGCAGGAAACGCTGCCACACGCACAGGGCGGTACAACGGTTGCAAGGCGTCCATCTTGTCGTCATCGATCTGGTTCCAGGCGACATACCAGCCGGGTTTGTACCGCTGCACGCGTTCATCAAGATCCAGGGTGCCAAAATCGTCGTTGATGGACGGCAGCCCGGTCATCAGCGTCAGGTCCGAACCTGAAACGGAAAGCAGCAACGGCGATTGGTTTCGGTCCGCGCGCACGATTCCGGCAATGGCTGCCGCCGCATCCACATAGGTGTAGGTGGGGTGCCGGATGAAGTGCAGTTGACGGGCGATATCCGGAATAACAATCGCGACCACACATGCCGCTACAAGCAGCGCCGGTCCTTCGCGGGAGCGGGGAAGCGATTCGATCCACTGTAATTTTTGCGGCGCGTGCTGCAAAATGGCGTCGAGTTCCAGGGCAACGAGCAGGGTGACCGGCACAGCCAGCACAAGGTAATACCGCGGCTGGGGGTTGTTGTGATAAGCCAAAAACGCGAAGTATCCGACGATCCAGAGCAGCAAGGCCGGCACCAGCGGATTGCGGAAAAAAAGCGGTCGCGTGATCAAAAGCCAGCACAAAAGAACAAAGCACAGCGGGTACAGCACAGCACCCATCCAAAGGCCGCCTCGCAGCGTGTTGCCCAGAACCTCAGTTAAGGGCTGCAACTGGAAGCCTGTGTAGGCATTGGCGGCGAAGAAGTAGGCGTAATCTTCGCGGAAATGCGGGCGGACGAGCAGCAGGTAATAACCGGCCCACAACAGCACGCCGAAGCCCAGCGGGGGCAGCACTAGCTGCAAAGCGGGCCGCACACGAAAGCCGGCGCGATGCCAGAGCAGGAAGCCGATCGCCGGCAAGAGCGTGACGGCGGTCGGCTTGGCGAGGACCGTGGCGGTTGCCACGATCCCCAAGGCAGCGCTCTGCCCGGCCGAGGCCAGAAGTGTGCGCTCGGGCCGCTGGCAGGAGGCTGTCCACAATGCGAGCACGGCGAGGGTCCCCACCAGCGGCTCCACAATGGCCAGGCGGTCAAATGCATAGAAAAATGAGCTCGCGCAGAAGAACAGCACGGCGAGAGGTGCGGCGAGGCGCTGCCGGACTGCGGGCTTCAGGTCGGTTTCGTCGCGGACTTCGTAGTGGTGGATCAGCCTGGTCGCAGCCAGCAGCAGAATGCCGAAGACCACTACGGTGAGACCGCGCGCGGCGGAAAGGGAAACGCCGGTAAAGCGGAAAACCATGACCTCCAACAACGGCCACACCGGCATCACGATGCCAGGATTAAAGTCCCCGGGTAGAAACCAGTGGCCGAGCAGGAAGTGCCGGATGGCCGCATCGCTGTACCAACCCTCATCGGTGTACTTCGACCAATCGTTCCAGGGTGAGTTGTTGGGAAAGTCGGCCGTGAGGTGCACAAAATGCAACGCGAAAAGCACCGCGCTGACACCCAGCAAGCTCCAGCGCAGCGCTGTTTGCGCAGACCTCGGCGATACAGACGATGACGAAGCTGGGGAGGGCGAAGCTAGGGAGAGCGGAGTTGGGGATGGCGGTGCCATGAGGACGTCGGTCGATGTGGCGTCCATCGAAGCCACGGAGATGAGCCGCGGAGATTATTCGTACGCCAAAGCGTCGATGGGATCTTTTCGGGCGGCTTTCAGCGCCGGATACATGGCTCCCAGGAGCGCTCCAACCAGTGTGATGGCGGTAGCGATGCCTACCCAGCCAAGGGTGAAGTGGAAGGGCAACGCCGGGTTGCGGGCCAGCAGCACGGCGCGCAGAAGATAGGTGAGGGCGATGCCCAGCACCACACCCGCCACGGCCAATAAGCCCGTTTCGCGAAGCACGACGGAAACAATGGTTCCCTGCCCCGCGCCCATGCTTTTAAGGATGCCGATCTCGCGCGTGCGCTCCATAACAGCCGTGTACATGGATTGAAAGATCACCAGAAATCCAATCACAGCGGCAATGCCGATTACCACACGGATGCCGATATTGAAGGCGGGAATGTGCTCCGGGGTGAGCTGGGATAGGAGTTCGTCGCGGGTTTGGACGCTCCAGTCGTTGAGGCCCTCGGTAGCGAGGATTTCGCGGCGGACGTCCTCCTGGAAGCGCGGGGGATCGTCGGTGCGGAGCATAAAGGAGGAGGCCTTGCCGGGGTTGCCGTCGAGGTCGTCCATGGTGGTGAGCGGGATGAACTGGCGACCGCCCTTGCCGTGCTCGACGATGCCGCAGATGCGGAAGTTATGGTTCAACGCCTTGACGGTTTGGCCGACCCGGAGGCCCTTGTGGTTGGCGGCTTCGATATCGTCGATGAGGATGTCAAAGGGGCCCTGGAAGGGGCCGCCCTCCTTAAAGACAAAGGGGCGCAGGGCGTTGTAGCTCGGAAAGTCGATGCCGAGGAGGTTTTGCACGGAAGAGCCGATCTGAATTTTGATCGACATGGGGGAGACCACGGCCACATGCGGCATCGACCGCAGCACGTCGGCCACCTTGACGCTGGCAGAAGCGCTGCTGGTGGCGAGAATGGCGCTGCCGGTGGCGGGACGGGCGATCATGTCATACCCGGTGCCCATTTGCTGCTCGCGGCTGCCGTTGAGCATGCCGTACATGATGCCGACGATCGACAAAATCATGATCACTTCAATGGCGACAGCAAGCGCGCTGATCACAGAGCGCAAGGGGCGATACACAAGATTGCCTAATACCAGCGTATTCAAAGAAAACCCTTCACCACGAAAGAACGCGAATCGAACGAGATCAGTTTACCCTGCCTGCTCCGGAGCACGGCTACCGAAGCCGGCCCGAGTCCTGAGTCCATCCGGCTATGAGGGTTGAAGCGCGCCCGAAGGTAACCGGCGGACCATCATGGGACGTGCAGGAGCATCGCGGCTTGTTTTGTTTCCGCTTAACAGCATGCCGAGCACGGGCGTAATGTAGCCGCAAACAAAGATGGCGAGCAGAATCGACAGGTTACCGTACCAGGTCGCAGTGACCGCGCCGCCGAGCAGCGCTTCGGGCGCGAGGTGTGAAAAGGCAAGCAGCGGAAACAAGCCCCACGGTTGCCGGCGCACATCGCCGCACACGGCATCCACGGTGACGAAAAGCAGCAGAAAGATGGCGGGCTGCAAAAGAAGAACGCCACGCCAACCATCGATGTGAAAGGCTTCCGCGGTCGGGCTGAAAGAGATGCCGGTGGTCGTATCGGCTTCCGCAAGACCGCCCATTTCGTGTGAATACGCATTACCGCCCACCGAAATGCCTTCGAGCTTATGACGATCAATCACGTGGGGCACCCAGTTCTCGAAGTAAAACTGCATGGCCCGGTACCCAAAATAGTGACCCTGGTCGGAAAACGAAATCAACATGGAATCGTTGGGCATCATGGTGAGCCGGTCCCACAGACCCTGCGGCTGGCCGTAGTACAGGGTGCGCCACTCAAAGTCGGACGGCGGTTCCCATTCGTGCGTTCTGCGTTGAAACTCCGCAGGATGGGTCATGTAGTGCTCGATAAGGGCGTGACGTTCGTCCTGCGTGCCTGTCACCACGTCGTTTCGTAGCGAGGAAAGCGGGAAAAATACCTTTTGCGCCAGCACCGCAAAGACGCCGATCACCACGAAGTGCACCAGGCGCAGCCGGAAACGTGCCCACGCGCAGCCAAGCAACCAGCAGACAAAAGGGGTGAACATACCCTGCTTGCTGAAGCTGAGCAGACCGGCGTATTGGCTATAACCGAGCGCCACGAGGCTGATCGCATTGGTGCTGCGCACGCCGCCACTGTTACGCACGGCCGCAATGGTGGCCAAAAGCAAGCCGAGCGGCAGAAATGGGTTGATGATGGCAATCGCGTGAAGGACCTGGCCGCCACCGCCCGGCAGCACCTGCTGCGCCCCCGTGAGCAGAGCGTAGATCAACAAACAACCCAGGGAAGATTCCGTGAAGTTGATACGGCGCACGTTAAGCAGGGCTGCCATGCCATCCTCGCTGGTAGCAATCTTCCGCGTAGCGAAGGCCGCAAGCAGCATGGCGGCCATCGTGCCGACATAGGCGCCCATCGTCAGCAAGGGCTGCTGCAGGCCTGTCTGCGCCGGCTGGCCGAGAAGCGCCTTGTACACCGTGCCGACATCAACGACCAGCACAGAGAAAAAGAAGATGTACGCTCCGGAAGGCCGCGAAAGGCCTTTGGCGATGTTGAAAGCGAACGTGCTCAACATGAAAAACGCGAAGGTAAGCGCGCTGTACCGGGGATCGGTTCCTTCCAACAGCTGCACCAAAACCAGAAGACTGGTGCAGACTACCGCGTAAAAAAGAGGAACACGGGTTGGAAGCGGCAGAATCACCGCTTCAGTGTAGCGTTTCCGCTTGCCTTACCAGCTACGACATCCTGTGTACCCGGAAGGGCGTACTTGTCCAGATACGGGACCCAGATACGGGACACAGATACGGGACACAGATACGGGACACAGATACGGGACATAGATACGGGACACAGGCAGGCTCCAAGCTTCTGCCGAACGTGTCCGGAAACGTACCGAGGGTCAGTACTGGGGCTTGTAGCGCGGGTCCCGTGGCGTCCAGGGGCGGTGGCGCAGCGTCAACACCTGCGGCAGTTCACGAATAAACGGAAATGGCCGCACCACGCGCCCATCCATCAAGAGGTCGCCGCTGGCCATATTCAGCAGCATGACCAGAAGCACGGCATGCCGCCAGCGCGGCGGAAGCGCGACGGGCGGACCGGCCGTGTAGAAACAGGCCGTCAGCAGAACAAGAAAGCTGGTAAGGATGACCATAGCATTGAAGCGCGCGACATCGAACCCGAGCAGATGCATGCCCAGCGGCGATAAACCGGCACCGATCGCGGCGCCGAAAAGCCACCGAGGCGCTTGACGCCCAGAGCGGAGCACCAACCCTGTCGTGACAAGGAGTAACGCAACTGTCGGCCCCATGGTGATCAAGCTCACGAGCTGCTGCCGCCACCAGGGCGCATGCGTGACGGCGTCCCGCATGATGACCAGATTGTCCGCGGTGGAGCGGACCAGCACCTCGTACATGGCCTCGTCCGTGGGGAAATCGGCGAGCTCCGAGGTGGCCGAGCGCATGGAGCTCAGCTGAGGTCCCGTGAGAGGCGGTCGCAGCGCAAGCCGCACCGTGACCCCGAGGCTGACAGCAAGTAGAACGGTACAGGCGACCCATGCCGCGGCCTTGCCAGGAACGAAGGTGCGGATTTTCCTGCTGATGCTGCTATGGGTAGGTCCGTCGAGCGCGTCCCGAGTCGGCGGCGCGGAGGTTTGAACGAGAGTTTGCGCGGAGGCCTGCACGAGAAAGCTGAACAAAAGCACAGGAACGAAGACGATCAGAAATAGTTCATGGATCGCAAGCGCGAAGATCGTCACCGGGATGCCGGCAAGCAGCCGTATCCAAAAAGGTTTGATCATCAACAAAGCGAGCGTGAGTGCGAGCAGCACCACCTCGAAATAGCCGACCATATGCGCCATATAGGTCAGCGCGTAGCCGGTAAAAAACAGTGCAGCGACCTCGCCGGTAAGCACTCGCCGCCGGAGCCCGCTCTTCCAGGTGAAGAGCCACAGCAAAAGAACGGTCGCCAGCAAAGCGACCCAGGAAAACACGGCATAGCGTTGGTAGTGTTCGAGGTGCAAAGGTCGCGCAAAAACCGCACCGAACATGCCCCGCTTGATGAAGCCAAGACGGTAGTCGATTTGGGCCTGCGTCGCCGATTTGTAATTGGGAAGCCGGATGGCCTTTCCCATCGAGATAGCAGTGAGCAGGGGGATCGTTGCCCACCAGAAGCGTTGCTCCCGCTCAGCGTCCCCATTCATACAAAGCGTTCCTAACTCTTCGCGGCAAGCGCATCGCGAGCCGGTACGGTCTGTGGGTAAGCGAACAACCGCTTCAGACGCAGAAAATGGCGCTCATACAGATTGTAAGAAATGTAGGCACCTAGACAGGAACAAAGAAAAGCGACCACACCGGCAAAGAAAATAGCCGCGCCTTTCGAGAAACCTATGCCTGCCGCCCAGGTTTTGAGTGGCTCTTGCAAAAAGGCGAACAGGATCAGGTGAAAAACATACAAGCCATAACTGTACCGGCCAAGCCAACGCAGTAAGGCTGTACTCAGGATGCTTCGTGTGAGAGCGTGACGCAGCGCCAAAGCGAGCAGACCAACCGACGCTGCCGCGATAGCGGTGTAACTCCATCCTATGGAGATCGCCTGGCGAAAGGAAGCTGCCGGCTGAGCAGGCAGGCCATACCGTAACGCGATGACCCCCAAAAGGCCGCCCATGAACAAGCCGGGTCCCCAGCGCAAAGCAAGATCGTGGTGCGGTCCACGCAGCAGGATCGCCAAAGCACCTCCGGCTAACAAGGAATCCGCGCGGCAAAGGGTATTTGTGTGAATCGAGAAATAGCCGGCGCCGTGCAGCGACAGACCGAAGCGCAGCAACGGACAGAAAACAAGGCTGGCAAGGCAGCAGAAAAGAATGCGTTCACGTGCACGGAGCCAGAACACAAGCAAGGGCCAGATAAGATAAAACTGCTCCTCTACCGCCAGGGACCAGAAATGCGCCAAAGGTAGATGCGGCCCGATATAGGCATAAATCGGGGGTGCAACGAATCCGGTGTTTTGTAAGTACAGTGCCAGAGAAAGAAGTTCCCGGTTATAGTGAACGCCAAAGAACAGGGTAAGTAAGAGAAATGATGCGAGAACGCCGTAATACAAAGGAAAAATGCGTAGCGCACGACGTGCATAGAACTTTCTGAAGAAGTGGGCGTCAGTGCGTGAATCGTACAGGATGCCGGTAATCAGAAATCCCGAAAGAACGAAGAAGAGGTCTACGCCTGTCGCCCCGAACGAGAGAACGGCCGCAACCAGTTTCGCCATCTCCGATCGTGGGGTTCCTGGAAACAAGTGAGAGCCCGCCACCCCGCAAAAGGCGATCCCCCGCAGACCGTCCAGGGCCGGGATATGGCGACCGTAAGGGCTTGCCTCCACATGCGCCAGTTCATCTCCGGGACGGCTCAACATCGGTCCGTTCACAGTAGCATGGCCTTGGTCCTGCAGGAATACACCGAATGGGTCAACGCGTTCGTTTGTTTGCTTGCGTAGCCTCTACATGCGTCGCCACGTCGAGACTCGTAACGACGTCGAGAAAGCGGCACAGTGTCTTCCGCGTTGACAAAACAAAGCACGGCAGCCTGATAGCATGGCGTGATTGTCGGAACGCGGGGGATCTGGGGTGGTGGCAGGGGAGGGCGCGGTATGGCGCACACGGGAGGCGCGTGCCGCCGCTGCGCTTGCCTTCTTCGTTGCGGCAGTGCGCTACCTGCTCGCCCGGCCGCTCACCTTTTGCGGCACGCCGGATGCTTGCTATTACCTGGGCATGGCACAAACCCTAAGTAGCGGAGGTGGATTTCATGCCCGCTTCCTGTATGACTTTCAGCAAGCCCACCTTTCCCTGCCCAACACCGGCATCGAGTATTGGCGACCCGGCGTCAGCTTTTTTTTGCTGCTTATGAAGCCGTTCGGGGGCGTAACGCTGCACAGCAGCATCGCGCTCACCATTCTTGTCGGCATCGTGTACGCGATGACGGCGTGGCACATTGCTTGGCGCGCCACCGGCGACAAACGGTTGGCCCTCGGCAGCTTTGCGCTTTGCCTGCTTTCTTCCCCGGCCTGGATCGGCTCCCTTTCGCCCGACTCCGGCCTGTACTATGGAGCGGCGGTGGGCTGGTTTTTGGCCCTGTTCACAGTCCGACGCCAGGGATGGCTTGCCGACCTCATCGCACTCGGCTGTGTTTCCCTCGCCTATCTGATACGGAATGATGCGGCGCTGCTGCTTGTGCCGCTGCTGGTCGTGCTTTGGCGACGGTACCAGGCTTCAGCAAGGGCAAGGGCGGCTTCGCAAGCGGCGGCTTCGGAAACGGCAAGCGCAGCCGGGTCGGCGACCTTCGCCGACGGCAGTTCGCCCGCGTATGCCTTGGCCGTGCTGGTGGGGTTCGTGCTTGCCTTGCTGCCCATGCACCTGCTGTACCGCGCAGTGCTTGGCACGGCCCTGCCTTCAGGCACTGCCCAGGCTTTTTTTCTAAATGATCTAAGTGACTTCGGGCGATACGGCGACCCCGCGACTCTCCATTCCCTGCTGGCGTTTGGATGGAAACATCTGCTGCTCCTCCGTATCGCGACCCTGGTGACGGTGCTGTACCGGGTTGCGGCTCTGATGATCGGCTACGCCGCCCTGGTATTTTTGCCTGGCCTGTTTTTCGAGGCACCGGTCACGGTGAAGACGGCGGGAGAAAACCGTGTCGCCGTGGCCCTGGAGCGCATCAGCGGCGCGGGGCAGCCACTGCCGGAGCTGACCGGGAGCTGCGCCTTTTTCGTGACGATTCTGTTTGTTTACTCGGCTGTTTTGCCGGCGATCGGCGGATTTTCCGCTTTGCGATCGGCCACGGCGGTACTGCCGCTTGTGGCCGTATTGACCATGGTAGCCATCGGGCGCGTGGCACGGACCCCGTGGATCGCTGCGGCCTTGGCAACCGCCGTCATCACCGCGAATGCGGTAAGCGGCTGCATGGATGATGGCCGCGCGGTGTCAGCAGCGAACCGCATTGCTGATGCGGACCGCGCGGAAGCTCGGGCAATCCTGGCCGCGGGCGCCAGTTCGCAGTCTGCGCTTATTCTCACCGGCGATCCTGTGCAATTTTCTGTGACGACCGGCCTTGCGGCGGTGGCGCTGCCCAGTAACGGCCTGAATGCCATCATCCAGGCAGCCCATGCTTTCAAAGCGACGCATGTCATGCTGGATACCGTGGATTTGCCGGCAACCCCTGAAACGCTGGCGCAGCGGTTGGGAGCGGTCCGCTCCCTTGCCCTGCCGGCTGAGCACACACTTATTCTGGTGTTGGCATCCGACCGTGAGCATCAGCCGAGCAGTCGTTGAAGGATTGGTTTTGGAAGGAAGTACTGGCTGTGGCATCACCCGGAGGGTCGGCAAGCGGTGCAGATTTCTGCAGAAGATCAAGTCCGAATCGGAAGAGAGCTTCGACAGGAGCGCGAACGGCGTGGGGCCACGGTCGAAGAGGTCGCCCGCGCGACACGCGTTTCCCTGCGCTATTTGCAATCACTCGAAGCCGATCTTTTCGATGAA
>CAXTRN010000014.1:0-10151 GCA_964246645.1 uncultured Acidobacteriaceae bacterium | reverse complement strand
TCCCGGCGGCATCCTTCGCAAGGGCATTGTGCGCAGCTATTGCCAGCACCTCGGCTTGAATGAAGAAGCGTGGCTGCAACGCTTCGCCGACCATGGCGGTTTTGAAGAGCCGGAGCAGGATCTTGCCAAGTTTGCCGAAAATGTTCATCGCGCGCGGCTGGAGGCGATGGCTCCGGTACGGCGACGATGGTGGGGGGTTGCTGTCCTTTTGTGCGTGCTGGCTGCGCTTGGCTACGTGCTTTGGCATTACGTTGTGCAGCGGCGCGTGGGTGTTTGGCATCTGTTCCCCGGAAGATCGGTGTCGACGACCCTTTTTGTTCGGCCTGTTCTGGTTCGCGTAGTGCTTGGCCTTGGTAGATACCTCAGGTGAACGGTAGAATACGGGTGCGCCCGACTAGAAGCGGCGTGTGTTGCATTGTCCCGTCGTTCCGTTGCCGGAGCTGTATTCGACGCATCTGGGGCGGTGCGCCTGCATCGATTCGCCCCGCTGTACGACTTTGCCGCAACACGACTTGCTGCAAATAATTGGAGGATTCCCGCTTTGCCTACCGCTCCTGATCGCTACCTGTTTACAAGCGAAAGCGTCACCGAAGGCCACCCCGATAAGATCGCCGACCAGATTTCCGACGCCATTCTGGATGCTTGTCTGGCGGAAGACCCCATGAGCCGCGTCGCGTGTGAAACGCTGACCTGCACGGGCCTGGTTGTGGTCGCCGGCGAGATCACCAGCAACGCGCATCTCGATGTGCAAACGCTGGTTCGTAACACGATCCGCGAGATCGGCTATGACGATGCGCTGAAGGGTTTCGATTGCAATACCTGCTCGGTCATTTCAGCCATCAATAAGCAATCGCCGGATATCGCTCAGGGCGTGGATACCGGAGGCGCCGGTGATCAGGGCATGATGTTTGGCTATGCGACCAATGAAACACCGCAGTACATGCCGACACCGATCTCGTTGGCGCACCGGCTAAGCGAAAAATTGACCGAGGTCCGCAAAAACGGCAAGCTGCCCTACCTCCGTCCTGATGGAAAGACGCAGGTGACGGTGGAATATTCGGCCGAAGGCAAGCCGGTGCGCGTGGACGCGGTCGTCATCTCGAGCCAACATGCGGATGAGGTGGGCAATGACCAGTTGCGCGCCGAGATCCAGGAACATGTCATCGAAGCCGTGATTCCGCCTGAACTGCTGGACGAGAATACGAAATATCACATCAACCCAACGGGACGTTTCGTCATCGGCGGCCCCATGGGCGATACCGGCCTCACCGGCCGCAAGATCATCGTAGATACCTATGGCGGCATGGGGCGACATGGGGGTGGAGCGTTTTCAGGAAAAGATGCGACCAAAGTCGATCGCTCAGCTGCTTACATGGCGCGTTATGTGGCGAAAAATATCGTGGCTGCGGGGCTTGCGGAGCGGTGCGAGGTTCAGTTGGCATACGCCATCGGGGTTGCCGAACCGGTGAGCGTGCGCGTGGACACCTTTGGTACCGGAGCTGTTGCTGAGTCGCGGCTGGTCGAGCTCGTGCGCGAGCACTTCAAGCTCACACCCAAGGGCATCATCGAAAGCCTGAATCTGCGCCGTCCGGTCTTTCAAAAAACGGCAGCCCACGGTCACTTCGGCCGTAGCGGAGATACCTTTACATGGGAGCAGACCGATAAAGCGGAAGCGCTGAAGGCCGGAGCCCAGGCAATGGAACTCGCCGCGAAGTAATCGTTCGGCACGCTTTAACGGCGCCAGCAAAAAGGGAGCGCCCCCCTGGGGGCTCCCTTTTTGCGTGGATCGATGGCTGGCTGTATCGCTGACACGAGCCGCAGCTTCAAATCCCTTGATAGTCCCTTGCTGAATGAAATGGCCCTGCGCTCTTCACCGCAGTGCATGGGGTCCGGTGGTCTACTCAGTGAGTTCCCATCCAGAAATGTCCTTCCATGAAAACACCGATTTACATCGGCAAAAATCGGCCAGGATCGGCAAGCACAAGGGGTCAATGCTTCCGTAGCTTCGTTCGCGGCTTGCTAGGAAGCCACAAGTACCCGATTCCTCCCTGCTCTTTTGGCGCTGTACAGCGCTCTGTCCGCACGTTGCAGCATCGCCGTGAGCCCGTCGTCCAGATCGCGGTACGTCGATGTTCCGATACTGACGCTCAGGGAAAATCCTTCTGTGACCTGTGCTGTGGTGCGCCCGGCCGAAAGGGTTACTTTTTGAATGTTCTCGCGTATGCGTTCGGCCACCAACAACGTGGCTTCGGGGGAGGCAGAGGGCAAAAGGACGGCAAACTCTTCCCCACCCCACCGGCACAACACATCGATGCCGCGAACGGAATCCTGCATCTGCTCGACCGCTGCGCAAAGTACCTCGTCGCCGGTTTGGTGACCGAAGTTATCGTTCACACGCTTGAAATGATCGAGATCGACCATGAGCAGCGAAAAGGGTACCCCGGAGCGCTGGCTCCGCAAAAGCTCCTTTTCACACCATTTGAGAAAGACGCGGCGGTTGTACAAGCGCGTCAGGGGGTCCGTGCTGGCCATGTGCTCAAGTTCGTCGGTAATCATGGAAGTGGTCATCCAGAAGAAGCCGAAAGCCAGCCCGAGCGCAATGGCGACAAAGAGCAGAAAGGTCAAAAGACCCAGCTGCTGATTCAGCAAATGATTGCCAAACGCAAAGATGACCGCCCCGCTGCGCAGCAGATTGAAGCACCCGAAGGCAAACAGCAGAACCGCGCTGAAAAGCGCCGGTGCACGGATGCGCAGGCGCGCCAGCCTGTAAAGAACCAGGGCAGTGGTGAAGCTTTGAACGGCAACGAGCAGGCCAAAAACGGCGATACGTGGGCGCAAACTGATGGCGCCGCTCAGGCGAAGCGCATCGACCATTGCCTGCGTGCCCAATAAAAGGCCCCCATGCCAGAACGGCACGGATTTGTTCTGGATCAGCTGCAAAACCGCGACATGGAGCAGCACAAAGGACGAGAGCAAAAAGATGTCAGCGAAAAAAATGGAAAACAGCAGGTGATTCTGCATGATTAACAGACCGGCGCCGAGAGCACCCACGGCGAAAGCGCCGCTGAGCCACGCCGTTCCACATAGTTTGGGGCTGGCCAGTCGCAGAATAGCCAGAGACACGCTCCCGCAAGCGAGAACGACGGTTCCGAGAATCAAGATGAGGCGTGCGGCATCCATGATGTTCTTTCACGTGCAGGGCCGGCCTGACGACTTTATGCAAGTCTTCGAGTCCGGCTGTTTGTCCCTCGGCACAAATCCGAAAGTCTTGAGTTAATTTCGCTGAATGTTTGCTTTCCCGCAAGACCCACCGGTAACACCCTACGGTGTAGTACAGAACCGGGGCGGGAAAGTTGTGTCAAAATGACCCAAAACTCTCATAGTAGCGAACAAAAGCGGTATTCTACGCGCACACAGCCCCGCTTTCCGGTACGCACCCATGCTGATTCAATCCGAGTACGACATCCAGTTTCAGCTTTCCTTTGCAACGCCGATGGTGGCGTTGCTGCACGTGCACCCATCACTGGAGCCACATCTCACGACGCCCGACCGGCTCGAGGTGGAACAGACTCCAGGAGAGGGCGCAGGCGGTCAGCAGCTTGAGGTGGAAGACTACATCGATAGCTTCGGCAACCGGTGCGCTCGCTTTGTGGCGCCGCGCGGTAATATTCGGCTTTCTGGACGGCATGTGCTGCGCGTTCCCGATGCGTCCGATTGGCAGGGTGTCGGGCTGGGGCAAACTCCGGTGGAGCGATTGCCGTCCGAAACGCTGCAATTCCTGCTCGCAAGCCGGTACTGCCCTGTGGATCAATTTGTCGGCGTTTCACAAGACCTTTTCGGCTCCACCGCTCCGGGATGGGAACGGGCTGCCGCGATACGCGATTGGGTGCACAGCAAAGTGACCTTCAACTACCAGGCGGCACGGCCCACCAAAACGGCGATGGACGTGTTTACCGAGCGGGTAGGGGTTTGCCGTGATTTTCAGCACCTCGCCGTGACCATGACGCGCTGCATGAACATCCCCGCGCGCTATGTGACCGGCTATCTTGGTGACATTCGGGTGCCGGCGGGCGGACCAGGCGATTTTTCCGCCTGGTACCAGGTGTGGCTGGACGGGCGCTGGCTGGATATGGACGCGCGCCACAACACACCGCGCTTCGGGCGCGTGCTGATCGCGACAGGCCGGGATGCGGCAGATGTGGCAATTACTACCAGTTTTGGCGTGGCGAACTTGACGCACTTCCGGGTCGATTCGCATGAGGTCGATGCCGATGGAAGCGCCGTTCCGTTGCCAAGTCGATAGGCGGTTGGATCATGCAATCCTTTACCGCCTCGCACCGTTCAGCAGATGCGCCAGTAAATCCCGGCTTCGGAAACGAGAAAAGATGCGGGTCTCTCCACTGCGCGCTTTGCGCTTCGGTCGAGGTGACACTTTATTCCTTCAGGCAAACGGCCCTAAAAGGTGAAGTTACTGCGCAGCGTAAGGATGCGATTGGCAGCTGTGATGCCGGAGTAGGTTTCAGCCAGGGAAAGCGATTTGCCGAAGAAGGGTGAATTGAGAATGCCGACCGGCACGCTGGCGTTCGTGTGGTTGGTGACATTCTGGGCTTCCAGTGAAAAACGCAGGTTATAGCGCGGATCGGGTTTCTGCGATGAGGCGTGCTGACCCGGGGGCGGGGCTTCGGCGGCGGGCCGGGGACCGAAGCGGAAGTCTTTGGCCAGGAAAAGGTTCAGCGCGGCAAATGCAGGCGAACTCCCATAGTTGACGGGGATGATCGTCTGCCCGGCGATGGGTGCTGTATCGAAGTTACCGAAGCGCGTGCGAACGACAGAGGCACGCGTGAGGTCGGTGGCAAAGGCGGGGCGGTCGTTAAAGATGGTATCGCCGTTCAGGTCGGTGCCGGTGGTGATGTTGAACGGGATTGCGGAATGGCTGCGGAGAAACAAGCCGCCGTTAAAGCCCTTCGGACCGTTGTACCAGGCTCCGGTAATGAAGAAGATATTGTTGTTGGCAGCCCGGCCATAGTCTTGCGCGAGATTGTATTGGTTGGACGGAAATGATCCGGCGCCGGAGGTATCCCCTTCGCGCTGTTGCACATTGGCAAAACCCCAAACGGAAAGGCGTTTGGTCGGGTTCAGGTCGACGTTCATCCAAAGGGCCTGGGAGCGCCGGGTGCCGTCGGAAGAGAACTGGTAGATGTTCTGCGTGCCGCCCAGGGGACGGGTGCCGCTGGTGGGGTCGGCTGGGTTGTAGGTGCCGGGTAGCGGAGCGTTGATGTTGCGGGAAAGGTATTGATGCACGCCGCGCGCGCCGACGTACGTGACGCCGACGTTGCCCTTGCTGCCGAAGCTGTGCTCGACAGAAAAGCTGGCCATCATGTTGTACGGTGTGCGCAGGGTGGGGCTGACGTGATAGGTGGTCGGTTCGATCGACGGCAGGCCTGTGGGGGCGGGGACGCTCGGATAAAAGTCAGGGTTCTGCAGAAAGTACGCAACCTGGGAGGCGCCGCTTTGCCGCACGGCGGTAAGGAGGTTGTCGACATCGAAGCGGTAGTAGAAGAGGCCGAAACCAGAGCGCAGCACGACCAGCGGTTCTTTGCGCTTACCGGGCGTGACCGCATATGCGATGCCGATGCGCGGCGCGGGATCGAAGTGATCCGGGATGGCGGTCTGACTTTCGATGCGAAGACCATAGTTGAGGGTGAGGTCCTTGTGGAGCTTCCACTCATCTTCGGCATAGGCGTCGAGTTCGTCGGTGCTGACCTCGGCGGAAGGAATGCCGGCGGTCAGGTTGAATTGCGAGGCACCACCGCCGGCGGCGCGAATCGCTGCCGGGCTGAGGCCCTGGGCAAGTCCCTGCTGGGTGATCTGGTAGGCCTGCAGCGCGGAAAGTTGCTGGCCGTTGACGGTGGTGGGGCTAAAGGTAAAGGAACCGTTATAACCCCCGCTCGAGGTGTTTGCTTCGCGGTCGGCGCGGAAGCGGCCACCGGCGCGCAAGAAGTGCGGTCCGAAGACACGGGAAACGTATTCCTGCAGTTCGTAGTGGTCGCGACTGTCGTCGGCTGTCTGCGAAGGGCTGCCACCGCCGGAAAACGATCCTTGCACGACCAGCGTAGGCGCGGTGCTGTTGGGCGTTTGCCGCGTTCGTGTGCGGACATACTCAAAGCGTGTTTCGATGACGGTGGACGCGCCACGGGTTTCGGTATCACCGAGCTGCAGGGTCTGGGTCGTGGTGCTGGTGGTAATGCCTTCAGAGGCGAGCACAAGTAGGCCGACGCCGCTGTTGGATGAGCCGGCATTGTTCCACTCATAACGGCCGGTGAGGACGTTATTGGCTGTGAGTTGCCGATCAAGCCGTGCTGAAAAGGTGTTGTTATTTTGCGGGTTCGGAACGGCTTGTGAGAGCGGCGTACCGTCTGGATTGAAGGCATTGATCACGGCGTTGTTCTGCTGGTCGGTGCGGTTGCCGGCAAGGAAAAACGACGTTTTGTGGCTGATGGGACCGTTCAGGTCAGCGTCGAAATACAGGTTGTGGTAAGGCGGCTGTGGACCGGTGAACGGGTTGCGGGCGTTGAAGCTTTGGTTGTTGCCGGCAACGCTGAAATTGCCATGGTATTTATCGGCACCGGGCTTGGTGAACACCTCGATACGGCCGTAACCGAGCCACTCGTATTCGGCCGAAAAGGGGTTGGAGTTGATGCGGATCTCGCGAATCGCGGTTTTGGGTGGAAAGCGACCGCCCGAAAAACCGTCGACCATGAGCTGGTTGCCGCCGGAGTCGCTGTCCCCACCGCCGCCGGCAATGGCCTGGATCTGCTGTTGAAAGGTGGCATCGTCGTCGGAGAAGGTGGCGAGTTTGTCGCCGCTGAGGCTGATGGCTGTGCTGTTATTGCCGGCGGCGGTACGATCGCTGTCGGCGGAGTTCACGTTCACCTCGGTCATCTCCGCATTGATGGCGAGGGTGAGCGGCAGATCGGTATGGCCGCGGGCCGATACCTGAACGACGTCGCGGTGCAGGGTGTCAAAGCCGGAGGCGGAAACGCTCAGGGCGTATTTGCCGGCCGGAAGACGCAGGCTGAAGTGCCCAACGGCATCGGTGGTGGCCTCGCGCCGGCCGCCCTTGCCTTCGAGATGCAAGACGGCTCCGGGAACGCGCGCGCCGGTGGGATCGGTAATGACTCCGGAGAGCAGACCTTGCCGGGCCGCGTCTTGCTGATTCTCAGGGGCGGTATTTGCGGCCGTGCCGGGACTTTGTGCTGAAGTTGCTGTCGGGTTTGCTGTTTGCGCCGCCACATGGGCTGCGTGCGGGGTGTTGAAAAGACACACGGCCATGGTGGCGATGCGGTGCATGCGCGGCATAAAGGAACCTTTGGGAAAACTTGCGGAGCCCGATGCCGCTTGGACGGCTGCCCGTATAGGGAAGTCAACCCAGGAACAAACTAAATTCGCGGAGATGTTGATTGGGGAAGATTTGCGCCCCGGCGACGGAGCAAGCTGTACATTGCATTCGCTTCACCGAGCGTTGCGGATCGCCGAAACAGTATCGGCAGGTGACCGGCAGCTCTCGTCAGAAGGTAAAGAAGGTTTGCAACAGGATGGTGCGGTTGGACGCGGTGAGTGGGCTGAAGTCGTTGGCCAGCGACAAGGAATGGCCGAAAAAGGGAGAGCTGAGCACACCGATCGGCAGCCCGGGATTGTTGTGATTCAGGAGGTTCTGGGCTTCCACCTGGAACTTGAGATCCCAGGGCCGCTCGGCCTTTTTCTGCACCGGCGCGGAACTGTCGCCCGTTTTCGTGGAGGTAGCCTCGGCGTTGGGACGTGGGCCGACGTGAAAGTCTTTGCCGGCCTGTAGATCGAGCCAGGCAAAGCCGGGCGCATGGCCGTAGTTGCGAGGAATGATCCGTTGATTGGGGAGCGGCGCGCAGTCGAAGTTGCCGAACGGGGTGCGTGCAACTGAGCTGCGGGCCATGTCCGTGGCAAAGGCCGGCCGGTCGTTGTAGAACGTATCGCCGTTGCTGTCGGCCCCGGTGGTGATGTCAAAGGGCGCGCCCGAATGTGCGCTGAAAAACGGCTGCAATTGGAAGCCGTGCGGGAGGGACCAGATGAAACCGGCAGAAAGCGTGTGCAGATGGTTTGTGGAGGCCCGGGCGTAATCCAAAGCGACGTTGTATTGGTTGGAAGGAAAGGCGGTGGATCCCGCGCTTTCGTTGCGTTCGTGGTCGATCGCGTAAAAGCTGAAGAGAAATATCTGCTTGGTAACCTGCAGATTGGTGGTGTTGAAAAAGATCTGCTCGTTTGCGTTGCTGTCGGAGTTGAACTGGTAAATGTTTTGCGCGGTGCCGAAGGGGCGAATGCCGCTGTTGGGAACGGCCGGGGCGTAGGTACCGGGCAAAGGGGCATTCATGTTTTGCGAAAGAAAATTGTGCGTTCCGTGCGTCACAAGAACGCCAACGGACGTGGTGCCGCGATTGCCGAAGGCGTGGGCAACGGAAACACTGGCGGTCTGCTGATAGCTGGAACGCAAAGCAGGGTTGACACGATAAATCGTCGGCTCGGTGGCGGTGAGGGCAGAGATCGGCGGAATATTTGGATAAAAGTTCGGCTTTTGCACGAAGTACGCGAGCTCGGATGCGCCATTCTGCCGGATGGCTTGCAGAAGGTTGGCGGCGGGAAAGCGTTCGTAAAAGATGCCATAGCCGCCGTGCAGCGTGACAAACGGTTGTGCCGCTTTACCACGGTGCACCGCCCAGGCGAAACCCAGGCGCGGCGCGGGATCGACATGATCGGGGATAGCCGATTCGCTTTCAAAGCGCAAACCGTAGCTGAAGGTGAAATTTTTCAGGAGCTTCCAGTCGTCTTCCGCATACAAGCCCATGTCGTCGGAAAAAAGCCGGGCCGCGGGGTTTCCGGCGGTGATGTTGAACTGAGAGGCTCCGGAAACGCCGCTGCCATGCGGCGCGGCTCCCGGCACGGCTTGTAATGCAACACGGGCCGCGTTGTAGTCGGCCAGCGATGCAAAGGTGTATTGGCCGTTGAAGTTGGCGGTGGATACGTTGGCGTCGCGGAGCTCGCGGAAGCGAAAACCCGCGTGGAAAGCATGTTTGCCGTGAACCCATTCGAAGAGATTCTGCAGCTCGTAGAAATCCTGGTTGTCGCGCAAGGCCTGCGCGGGGTTGCCGCCCGCTTGAAACGAACCCTCCACCAGCAGCGAGGGCGCGGTACTGCTGGGGTCCTGACGGTTGCGCGTACGGATATATTGAAAGCGGGTTTCATCGACCGCGTGGGCGCCGATGACCTGTGTGTCTGAGCCCTGCAGCGTGTTGGTGAGGATGTCCGAGCGGAACGCGGCGTCAGGCAGGACCAGGGGCGCGATGCCGCTGTTGCTGATGTGCGTGCGGCTCCATTCATTGCGCACATAGCCGAAGTTGTTGGGGCCGAACTGCTGATCCATGCGGAAAGAATAAGTGTCGGTGCGCTGCGGGGCGGGCAGGGCTTCGGAAAATGTCGCAGCGGTATCGGTTGGATCGACGGCGTTGACGACCGCATTGTTGGCCAGCAACTGGATATTCTCGGACACGAAAAACGAGGTCTTCTTCCCCATGGGGCCGGTCAGGTTTCCGTCGGTCTGAAACTGGTGATACGGCGGCTGCAGCGTCGTGTAGGGGTCGTTGGCATTGAGGGGTTGATCGGTACCTGAAAGATTGAGTGCACCGTGCAGCTTGTCGGTGCCCGGCCTGGTTTGGATCTCGACCCGGCCCAGACCGCGGGAGCTGTAAGACGCCGAAAACGGATTGTTATTGATCCGAATGGAACGGATCGATGTTTTCGGTGGCAGTTTACCGCCGGAAAAGCCGTCGATATAGAACTGTGGACCACCCACGCCCAGCCCCGGGCCGGCTAACGCGTTGAGCTGCTGTCGCAACGTGGCGTTGTCATCGGAAAGCAGACGGAGCCGGTCTCCTTCAAAGACGAGCGCGCTTCCGTCCCCGGCGGCGTCAGCGGCGTTCCCGTCGCTGTCGACGCTGATCTCTACCGCCTGCCCGGCGACCGCCAGACGCACGGGCAGACGTACGGTGAGCTTCGGTTTCAGAGCCAAAGGCCGGCTTTCGAAAAGGACGAAGTTGGGAGCTTCTACCTGCACGGTGTAGGTG
>CAXTRN010000013.1:0-32590 GCA_964246645.1 uncultured Acidobacteriaceae bacterium | reverse complement strand
CCGTGTATACACGCGAAGGCTCGTTAGGCCGGGATCAGGTTTACGGCCCAGGCTTCCGCACCATCAACTTGGGTCTACAGAAAAACCTGCACCTTTCCGATCGCCTTTCGCTTGAACTGCATGGAGATGCATTCAATGTACTTAACACACCACAGTTCACCAGCCCAAATAGCAATGTAAGTGACCTATTCAACTTTGGAAGAATCCTAGGTACCAGGGGAAACTCTGCACGCCAAATTCAGCTTTCTTCCCGCATCGTTTTTTAACTGCGCCTCAGAGGCTGGCAGATTGTTGTTCCTGCCAGCCTTTCTTTTCCTCTCCTCCCTGGCTCAAGAGTAATAGTTATTGGATCAGTCCTACACTTTGTGAACTTCCTAGGTTTCGAACCCTTTCCCATGCCAAGTACCTTTTTTACACATCCGGTGGGCGTGTCTCAACCGGCTCCTTTCTTTCGCACTGCCCGCCACCTGTGCGCGCTCTGGCTCCTGAGCGGCGCGTTGCTGCCGGCTTTCGCTCAAGCTGCTCTCGCTCAGGATGCGGCCCCTGCACCAAAGACGGCGCAGGAAGCCAGACGCGCTGCGCCTGCTTGGATGGATCAGGCGGTCTTTTATGAGATTTTTCCGCGTGCTTTCTCGCCCGCCGGTACGCTGAACGGCGTCACGGCCAAGCTCGATCAGCTACAGGCGCTCGGGGTGAATGTGCTTTGGCTTATGCCCATTCATCCTATCGGCAAGGTGAAAAGGGTGGGCTCATACGGCAGTGTGTACGCCGTGAGCGATTACTTAGCCATCAATCCCGACCTGGGCACCAATGATGATTTGAAACACCTGGTCGAGGCCGCGCACGCCCGGCACCTGCGTGTGATCCTGGACGAGGTGCCGGACCACACCGCCTGGGACAGCGTGATGATGGCGCATCCGGAGTACTACCAGCACGATGCTGCAGGCAAAATCGTCTCGCCGCATGGCTGGAATGATGTCGCGGGGCTGAACTACAACGACCCCGGACTGCGCCGGTACATGACCGGCGTATTTACCTACTGGCTGAAGACCTTCAACATCGACGGCTTCCGCTGCGACGACGCCGCCGACGTGCCGACCAGCTTTTGGGACGAAACACGCGTGGCCCTTGACGCGATCCGGCCCGATACCCTGATGCTCGCCGAGGCGTCCAAGCCCGACCTGATGGTGCATGCCTTCGACGTCGATTACGCCTGGCCCTTGCTGGATGGCCTGGATGAGATCATCGTGCACGGCAAACCAGCCTCGCTCGTCCGGGAACAAATTGACGCGCAAAGCCGACGTTTTCCAGCGGGCACGTGGCACATGCTCATCAGCGACGACCACGACACGCAGCGGGCAACGGTGCGGTACGGCGCAGAGGCTGCGCTGGCGGCCTCCGCTCTGGTGTTCACCTTGCCCGGCGCGCCGCTGCTCTACAACGGCATGGAAGTGGGCGACGCCACGCCCTCCACCGGACCGGCTTTGTTTGAAAAGGTGCCTATCTTCTGGCCACCGGTGCGGCGCGATTTTCCGGAGTTTTATCGCACCATCGTTCCTTTACGCGAAAGCTCACCGGCATTGCGCCATGGCGACCTTATCTGGTTGCATAACTCGGCTGAGGAGCATGTGGTGACTTATCTGCGGAGCACACCCGAGGAAACCGTTTTCGTTGCGATCAATCTCGGCAGCAGCCCCTTCACCGGCACGGTGGAAGTGCAGGCCGGGCCCTGGCAGGAGGTCGCTTTACCCGTTCCCCTGCAGATCACTGCGCAGGGCGAGCGGACGGCAGCTGCTCCACCCAGGCCGCCCGCGCTTCCAGCTCTTTCGCTGCGTCCCTATGGCGTTCGTATCTTTCGTTCTTCTCACGTAACCGCCACACCGTAATTTGTTCTCTCGCTCACCCACGCTCGCCTTGTCTTATATGTTGCCTCCACCTTTCCGGAGATTCACTCCTATGTTTTCCCGTTCCAGGTCTTCGCTTCCCAGGTCTTCGCGTTCCAGTTTTTCCCGTTCACAGGTGCGCTTGTACTGGTTTTCCCTCCTTTGCTCGTTCGCGCTGTTGGCGAGCATCGCACCTGCGGCGCGCGCGCAGGCCGACCCACCCATCCCGGCCGGCGACATTCGTGTGCACTACTTCCGCCCGGACGGCAACTACGCCGGATGGACCATTTACGCGTTTTTCGACACAACGGAGCCGAATAATTTTCCCGGCGGTCCTGTGCCGGTGACGGGAACAGACAGCTTTGGCGCGTACTTCGACGTCGGGGTTACGGCAAATGCGCAAAACGTCGGTCTGATTCTGCATAACGGCAACGTGAAGGACCCAGGCCCGAACCAGTATGTCGACCCCGCGACCCAGGGCAATGAGTTCTGGGAGGTTTCGGGAAGCGATGTTTTGCTGACCTCGGAACCGACACTGCCGACGCATGGACAAGACCCGCCGATCCCGCCCAACCACGCGCGCATCCACTACTACCGGCCGGACGGTAACTACGATAATTGGCTGCTTTATGTGTACGGCGCCACGACCGATCCCAATAGCAGCTTCTGCTCCACAAACGACACCTATGTCGGCTACGACAGTTATGGACCGTATTTCGATGTCGGTGTGACGCCCGGCCATCTCGGATTCATCATTCATAACTGCATCACCGGCGTAAAGGATCCAGGCCCGGACCAGTCCTTACAAATCCCCCAACAGCTGGAAGGTTGGGTTGTTTCCGGAAATCCAACAGTATTTCTCCAGCCGCCGACCGCCGCACAGTTATTAACTGGGCCGTTCAACCAGTTGCAAGCGTACTGGATCGATGCCACGACCGTTGCGTTGCAGTCTGAGTATGCGCAGCCGGGCTGGACCTACTTCCTCAATGCAAGCCCGACGGCCAGCTTGCAGATCGCGTCGTCTGGACTTACCGGGGGCACCGCGATCCCACTCACGCCGTTCAGCGGCACGTTGACGACGGATGAACTCACACGCTTTCCGCAGCTCGCGGGGTATGCGCTTTACAAGCTGCCTGCCGATCTCGCTCCGGCTACGGCCATAGCGGCTTTAAAAGGACAGCTGGAGGTTTCTGCTGTTTCTGCGGGCGTCATCAAATACGCCACCGGTGTGCAAAGTTTCGGCGCGATTGATGCGCTGCTGAGTTACAAGGGCAAGCTCGGCGTCGTCTTCCACGATCCCACGGAAAGCAGCGGGTCGGAATTCGCCGATGATGATTCTGCGGAAGTGAAGGTAAAGGTATGGGCCCCCACCGCGCAGAGCGCTTCCTTGCTGCTCTTCGATAACCCAACCGACACCGCGCCCGAAAAGACAGTGGCCATGCATGCGCACGGCGGCGTGTGGGTTGCCGCGGGCGACTCGACCTGGAACGGCAAGTACTACCAGATTTCCGTGAAGGTGTACGTTGCTGCGGATCAGGCGATCGACACCAACGTCACCACGGACCCTTACTCGGTCGATCTTTCATTGAACGGCGTCATGTCTCGCATCACAAACCTGCGTGCGGAAGCCACCAAACCACCGTCATGGGACCTGACCGGCTCCCCTGCCCTTGCCAGCCTGAACGACATCAGCATTTATGAGTTGCACGTGCGCGATTTCAGCGTCGGCGACGCCACCGTTCCTGCGGCGATGCAGGGCACTTATGAGGCGTTTACCGATCGCAAGAGCGACGGCATGCGTCATTTGGAAACGCTGGCCGCTTCCGGGCTCAAGGCGGTACATCTGCTGCCGACCTTTCACTTCGGCAGCGTAAACGAGGACAAATCCACCTGGGCCAACCCCGGGCCGCTTTCGCCCACGCCGCCCGACGGTACGCAACAGCAAGCCGCGGTCATGGCGGTACAAAACACCGACGCGTACAACTGGGGATACGATCCGGTGCACTACATGGCGCCTGCGGGTCAGTACGCCGTCGATCCTACCCAACGCGTGCGTGAATATCGCGACATGGTGCTTGGGCTGCACACAGCCGGTTTGCGCGTGATCCAGGATGTTGTGTTCAACCACACCTACAACAGCGGCAACACACCCGCTGCCAACCTGGATGAACTGGTTCCGAACTACTACCACCGTTTGGATGGCAACGGTGTTCTGCTCACCGGGTCTTGCTGTGCCGATACGGCCAGCGAGCACCTGATGATGGAAAAGCTGATGATCGATACCGTGGTGCTCGAAGCCAAGCAGTACAAGATCGACGGCTTCCGCTTCGATGCCATGGGCCTGCACTTTGTCTACAACATGACAGATATCCGCAACGCGCTGAACGCATTGACCGTTGAAAAAGACGGCGTGGATGGAAGCAAGATTTACATCTACGGTGAGGGCTTTCAAATTGCGGAAGCCGCAAACAACGCGATCGGCCCCAACGCCAGCCAGATCAATCTGTACGGGACAGGCATCGGTAGCTTCAATGACCGTATCCGCGATTCCATCCGTGGCGGCAATATCTTTGCGAGCGATCTGACGAACCTGCAATCCCAGGGTTTTGCGACGGGATTGTTCACCGATCCAAGCACCTTCACCAGTCAGCAGACCGGCAGCGCCGACCAGCGCACCGCGCTGTTGGCCGACGCCGATCTGATCCGCATCAGCCTCGCCGGCGCTTTGCGCGATTACACCTTCACCGATGCGCAAGGTCAACCCACCAAGGGCGCGCAGTTGACCTATGGCGGCCAGCCGGCCGGGTACGCGGCTACACCGCTTGAGGATGTGAACTACTGCTCGGTCCACGACAACCAGTCGCTCTTCGATGCGATCCAGTTCAAGTCTTCAGCGGCGGATGACATCACCACCCGGGCACGGCGGCAGGTGCTCTCCATGAGCCTGCTTACGCTGGCGCAGGGCGTGCCGTTTTACTTCGCCGCAGACGATCTGTTGCGCTCCAAGGATATGGACAACGGCGCTTACAACTCCGGCGACTGGTTCAACAAAATCGACTGGAGCGGTCAAGGGGATAACTGGGGCATTGGACTTCCGCTCAGCAACGTCAACGCCGCACAATGGCCGATCGAACAGCCGTTGCTCGCCAACACCGCATTGAAGCCCACACCGGCCAACATCGCTGCGACCACGGATGCTTTCCAGGACTTCCTGAAGATCCGTTACAGCAGTGAACTGTTCCGGTTGAGCAGCTTCGCCGAGGTCCAAGCCAACCTGAGCTTCCTGAACACAGGGCAAAGCCAGAAACCGGGCCTGATTGTGATGAAGCTGGACGACCACGGGAAAAACTACGGAAAATATCACCATGTAGTGGTTTTCTTCAACGCAACCAACGCAACCATCACCGATGCCGAAAAGCTCCTCGCGGGAGTGCCCCTGCATCTCCATCCCGTCCAGGAAGAGTCGTCGGATCCAACGGTGCGCAAGAGCACCTTTGATCCCAAACTCGGTGTGGCCACAGTGCCGGCACTTACGACCACTGTGTTTGTGAGCGACCGGGAATAGTCTGCCCTGTAGCAACAGCGAGGCCTGCCGTGATGGCAGGCCTCGCTGTTTGCGCTCTCCCCTCCTGGCCTCACCAACGCTTGGCTTGTTCCTGTTCCGTTCGTCGTGCCGCGCACCTCACCTTGGCATAAGATGGAGGCACAATGGTCACGGCAGAATGAATGCCGAGCCGGCAAGGTCTCACCGGCTACCATCCAGTTGAGAACGTTTGTCGCGGATGAGATGAATCGCCGGGCTGTGAATCCTGCTTCAAGGGAGTGATCGTATGCCGGACGCTACAGAATTAAAGGCTGCCCCCACACTCTCGGCAGCTTTCTCCGCCAAGGAAACGCGCACGGATGCGGGAAGCGCAACCATTCGGCTGGAACGCAAGCACCCGCTCGCGATTCGCTGGATGCATTGGGTGAACTTTCCCGTGCTGTTCACCATGATCTGGAGCGGCATTCTGATTTACTGGAACGATTCAGACAATAGCTACGCGCATCCGCATCGGGTCTATCAAATCGGATGGAAGAAGCTCACCCTGTTTCGCTTTTTTCCCGATTGGTTCTACCAAGCGTTGCATGTGCCGTACCACGTCACGCAGGGGCTCAGCTACCACTTCTTCTTTATGTGGATCTTCACGTTGAACGGTGTGGCCTGGGTCCTGTACACGTGGCTTTCCGGCGAGTGGCGATTCCTTCTGCCGGAACGTCGCAGCTTGCGCGATGCCATTCAGGTAACCCTGGTCGATCTGCACCTGCGCAAGGGTTTGCCGAAGCAGACGAAATATAACGGGGCGCAGCGCCTTGCCTATACTTCCTGCATCGCCATGGGCGCGGTGATGCTGTTAACGGGCTTTGCGATCTACAAGCCCACGCAATTGCATTGGCTCACGTCGTCGATGGGCGGGTATGAGATGGCGCGCTGGCTCCATTTCTGGACGACGATGGGTTTTCTCGGCTTCTTCCTGATCCATGTGGTTCAGGTCATGCTTGCCGGTTGGAACAACTTCCGCTCCATGGTCAGCGGCTTCGAAGTGCAGCGCGTCGAAGCGCCTTCGCTCGAAGCGGAAAGAAAGAGCTGGCGATGACCGAACCGAATCCGCAGCAGCAAGAGAAAAAGCCACAGGCGCAGAGTGCCGCACCGGCAGGGGAATCGTCCCGCGCACAAGCCGGTGAAGCCCGGCCCGCCGACCCGTCCTCTGCGGATGACGTCCTCACGCATAAGAGCGCAGCCCAGGGTCGTAAGCAGGGCCCTCCCGCTGCGTCGAATGTCGCCGATGCAGCCGACGCTGCGGTCCTCGCAGCCTCGCGGCATCGCACGCGGCGCACGTTTCTAGTGGGCGGCGCAGCTGCCGTGGCCGCGTACGGCTTTTACCATTGGCTCAGCTACGGCCCGCACCGTGACATGCTGCCGACTCTGGTCGACCGCGCCTACGACTTTAATGCCGATGTTTCACGTACCATGTTTCGCGAACATGCGCTGGCGCCCACCTATCCGCTCAGCCGCGCGGAAACGCTACGGATCAACGGCTTGTCCGGTCTGAAGAAAGAGCTCAAGCTGGACAGCTACCGCCTGCAACTGGTTGGGGCCGCTGCTACGCAAACCCATCCCCGGTATGTGCCTGATGTCACCGCGTGGGAGTACCAATACCTTGGAAAAAGTGGAGAAGACCAGGGCCACGATACCAAGCTCGATCCCAAACAGGCATCCTCCGTGAAGATGGCGCCCGCGCCCATGCAGGGAAAGGCACAGCAGGATGAAGAGCACACCGGTCGCAAGCCGCGGGGGTTGGATGAAGCGGGCGAAAGTTTTTCGACGCTGCCTGCGGGGACGCCCGGCCTGCTGCTCACCCTCGATGACATCGTGAATAAACTACCGCGCCATGAGCTCGTGACCCAGTTCAAATGTATCGAGGGCTGGAGCCAGGTGGTGCACTGGGCGGGCGTCCGCATGGCCGATTTCCTTGAGCTTTACCCGCCGGCTCTGGTGAGTGGGCAGGAGCCGCGCTATGTGTACATGGAAACCCCGGACGGTGACTACTATGTCGGGTATGACATGCATGTTTGCCGTCACCCGCAAACCCTGTTGGTAACGGAGATGATGGGCGCGCCGCTCACCCAGAACCATGGCGCACCACTTCGCATCCATATGCCCACCAAGTATGGCTACAAACAGATCAAGCGCATCGGCCTGATCGCCTACACCCATGAAAAACCCGACGATTATTGGACCGAACTCGGCTACGACTGGTATGCAGGGCTGTGACGAAGAGATGTGTTTAGCTGGCGGAGGATGAGTCCAGGACCCTGGCCGATCGCGTTGTCCCCGATGTTGTATGGTGCTTCGACGGCTTTGGCTCACTGAGCTTTTCCGAGTCGCGCCATCATGATGACTGTGTTGCCACTGGGCGACAAGCTGTATCGCGAGTTCCAGGCCGATGCCGCTCGTGGCTCCAGCCAAGGTGGAGTACCGGTTGACTCCGCTCGGCCTGAGTCTGAGTGCTGCGTTCTGTGGCGTCCGGATGTAGGCGGAAAAGCACATTGTGGGAAGCGGAACAAGCCCGGGTCGCCTTTGATCGGAATCGCCGCACGCTCAACTGAATCGGGTGAATGAAAATTCTCTTTCAGAAGAGCAAATTGAAGGCAGGTGTACGGAAGTTCTTGGTATGGCTTTAGCGGATCTGCTGTCGGAGACCGCAAGACTGCAGGTCTCTCCACTTCCCGCTCTGCGCTCCGGTCGAGATGACACCGTATAGCTATAGGTAGACCGCTTTAGCCTGTGTCTTGAAGCGAAATGCTGCGCAGTTGCCGTCGCGCCTCGCGGTTTGAATCCTGCCATTCACCTCACCCAATCGTTACGCTTCGCCGGCAGCTCTCCGGGAAGCAGGCATAAACTTATTGAATGGAATCGAAGTCACCTGCGGAAAACCTCGCTGAATGCAACCGGATCGGCGTCGATCTGTGGATTACAGATGCCAAGGTCGCCCTGACCTTCCTGGACCTGGCCGAAAGTACCAACATTCCCGAAGACCCTTCGCGCAGGATAGGCGAGGCTTACCGTGCATACCAAAGCATTCTGTCGTTTCTTGCACGCCTGAACCCTACCGCCGAGCAAAACCGAATCTTGAGCGATTTGGTGGGAACGCTCGAAACACGTCTCAGAACAGTGGGTGCGCTTGTGAAATAAGCATAGCCATCAAGAACGGGCACTCGTCCGGATTTGGCTTGTTACCGCTCCGCAGATTGCCGATCTGACGTCGTACGATGCACCGCCATACGTCCGCTTCGCCCAGCAAATCCATGTGGGCGCGCACGGCAACGGCGGTTCAAGCAAGGCACGATCCAACCGGGGCCATGGGGAACGTGGCCCCGGTTGGCCCGAACAAGCTACTTCTTGGAACCTTTCGCTGCCGATTTCTTCTTGGCAGGCTGCTTCTTTCCTTCTTCCTCTTCGTCGCCTTCGTCCTCGTCGCCTTCTTCACTCTCGCTGAGTGCCTCAGCATTTACCTGCTTGGAGACGCCCGTCAAGCGCTCATCGGTCTGCTTTTCCTCTTCCAACGTTTGGGACAGCAGATCATAGATTTCTTTCTGTCCCATCGCTTCAGCGAGTGCCGCCACTGTGCCATAGGCAGCGATCTCGTAATGCTCGATGCGCTGTGCTGCGGCGATGATGGCCACGTCGAGCACAGGTCCCTGCTCGATCTCCTCCATCGATTCCTTGGCCTCTTCAAGAAGACCCTTCATCGCTTCGCAGGTCTTTCCGCCGGCGCGCTTTTCAAGAATCTCGAATACGTGATCAAGCCGCTCTACCTGTTGCTTGGTTTGTTCGAGATGCTCCTGCAGCGCCTGTTTGAGCTCCTCGGACTGAATAGCCTTGCTGATTCGCGGGTAAGCGCGCACTGCCTGCTTTTCGGCCGAGTAGATGTCTTTGAGTTCGTCGAGAAACAGGTCTTGTGCTGTTGAAATACTCATGAATACCTCTTGTTTTGTCAGGTGATCTGTTGTTCTTGCAGTGAGGTGCGCCCTCGATCAGCCGGCAGTTGGGATCTGTCCAGGCTGACAAAGGTTGTGGATGGCACGAAAAAACCGACATAACGATGCAAGATGTGCCCTGCACCAGAGGGGGCACCTTTAGCCCGGAATGCAGCTACCCGGTCCGGTCGATACCGGCGCTCGAAACAGGTCGATCACGGGTTAGCGAACTCAGGATGAGTGGACCGGGCTTGCAAACGGATCCTCGGCGAGGGTGGGCGAATGAACAACGCGCAGGGCGTCTTGGTGATAGGACGGAAATATCGATCGCGGCGTTGTGTAGAGCAACGGAGCCATCGCATGTTTGTGGGGACCTCCGCACTCCTGCCTCTCGCTTCTTGCCTCGTAACTAGAGCCGCCTGAAGTAGACCTGTAGCAGTGCTTCTTCGCTCAATGCAATCGGTCAGGTTTGCCTTCGCTTTCATCACGGTCACGTCGGGGGAGCTGGGCGCTTTTGATTAAAGCCGGCAGCTCGGCCATGCTGGTGAAGATGGAGGAAGCGCCAGCCTTCACCAGATCGTTCCCATGGTTTTCGTAGCAGTGCGCTCCGCCGGTGAATCCGAGAACACTGATTCCTGCCCGCCGTGCCGCCTTTACTCCTGGAACGCTGTCCTCGATGACGACGCAAGACATAGGGCTTGTCTTCATCCATCCAGCGGCGAACAAGAAGACATCGGGCTCCGGCTTTCCTTGCGCGACAAGGGTCGCACTGATCACATTGGGCATAAATCGTTCGTACAGTCCCACTGTTTCCAGACCGAGACGCAACTTCTCTGGAAAGCTGCTCGAAGCCACGCATACCGGCAGGGTGATCCGATCGAGCGCTTCGTGCATCCCCGGCATGATCTTCAACTCGCTTGCGTAGGAAGCCACAGTGCGGGCGTTCACATTTTCTCGATAAGCGTCAGGGATGGACTGACCCCACTCCTTCTCGATTTCCGCTCTCATCTCGTGCTCAGGCCGACCCGCGAAACGCCGGATCACGTCTTCGGTAGATATGGAGTAGCCAAGTGCCGTCAGCTCCTCTGCCGCAATACGGCAGACCAGAATCTCGCTGTCGATCAGCACTCCGTCACAATCGAAGATCACCGCATCCCATGCCATTCTTTCTATCCTCCCTGTTGCTGCTTCCTGATTACGGCCGATACGGTGATCGGTGCCCTGCTGGCGCGGCTCCTTTTCAGGCGACCCGTAGCCCTGTGTTTTCAGTGTCCACGTATTTGCCGGAAGCCTGAAGTCGAAAAAGGTTGAAGATCGCCTTTGTCGCCGACTTCGGCGGCATACCGTATCTGTCGAGGTACGCCAGCAACGGCACATCGATCCGCTGAAGAAACCGGTCCACAAATGTTTGGACGCTGATCATGTTCTCCGCCGAGGGGGCACGAAATCTTGCCAGAACGCGGGTGATCGCATCGGCGTTGACACGGAAGCGTTCAAGAATAGACGTCTCATAGGTGTCCAGATACGCTTTCACATCTACGTCGCGAACGAAGTTTGCATACTGCGGGTTTGTCCGCAGCACGGCTTCGACGCCATCACGCATCTCATGGACGACCTCCGATGCATAGAGACGATGACTAGCCGTGCTGTCAATAAATTCGTTCAGCATAAGCGTGATATCACCCCCTGTCTCCTGAAAGGCCGTTAAAGCGATCAGCCAATGTGATCCGTTGAGCATCCAGCTCTTGATGTCCTTCTCCGTATTCAAATGACGACTGAAACCGATCGTGCTGCCGGCAAGCAAAGCAGGCAGGCCTTGCGTGCGTGCGCATAGCTGCAGTTTGAGAGCTCCATAAGGCTCGGCCCGAACCAGCACGGTGGGCTGCTTGTCAGCATCGCATTCCTCGATGTCGACACATACTCGATCCACCAGAGCGGGCACACATCGCACGTGTTTGCCCGTGACGTCCTCAACCTGATCTGAAAGATCCATCACCTGCCCGGCGCTGACCATGTTTTCGCACGCGACCAGATAAACGTCTCCGATCTCCGAACCGCGTGATTCTTTGGCATTGCAGATGGTGTTCAGCGCTTCGATCACCGGCGGGTAGTTCCCTACCATAAGCACGGAGCCGGTAACGATGATGCCCTTCGCCTTTTGCTTTGATTTCTCCAGGATCTCGCGTACTTGATCGGTGACATCGCTTTCGTACTCAAAAAAGCCGTCGTACCACACCCGCGTCTGGGTGTGCTGCCCCGGATAATCTCCTGGAGCTTCGATAAGGTACTCCTGCGTGGGATTCTTCGCGAGCAAGTGGTTCCGTCGTGAAGGAGCAAGCGACGTACTTCCTGTGGCGTTGGTGCCCGAGGTAGCCCGATTCAGGAGAAACAGCTCGGACTCGGGTGTCTGAAAAAAAGGTGCAACCAGGCCAAGCCCAAGGCGGCCTGCTCCGAAATGAATGTGCAACATGAATTATTCCTTTTGCGTTGGATCATGGGATGAAGGACCGCCCTTGCTTACCCGAGCAATCGGAACCTTGTTCGATGCGCCCACCTGCCTCGTGGTCACCTTTTGTATCGCATCACTTCCTGAAGCCGGGTAGTCGCTGTTGGCATTTAACGAAGCTGATGTTCGGCTAAAAATGCGCCCTCGGCGCGGCGTAATTCAACTCAGTTCAACTCAGCGGATATGAACGTCGATGCGAAAGCTGAAGCTTTCTTCGGAGATGACTCAACGATCCAACGGCACACCTATGCCTTCTGTCACCATCGATCCGTTGTCAACAGGCCGGAGCACCTGAAGCTGGCAGGCTGATCCTGAATGCTGTTCCGCTTCTCGTGGGTCGGATGCTGCTCCGGACCCGGATACTGCCGCGGTGATGGTCGATCACCTTCTTGGTCAGGGCCAGGCCAAAGCCGTTTCCCTGCTCGCCCTTGGTCGTAAAGAACGGCTCGAAGATAGTGCCCAGGGACACAGGGTCGATGCCTCGCCCTGTGTCGGCAACCGTGAGGTAGATCTGGTCGTTGCACCGATGTGCATGAAGGTAGAGCGTTCCTTCCGGCTGCAGTGCTTCAACTGCGTTCGCGATCAAATTTGAAAGCGCCTGGACCATTTCACCGCGGAAGACCGGAGCTAGAAGCTGTTCCGGCAACCTTTTTACCACTCGAATATTCTTGTCCCGCGCTGCTCGCTGGTGGATGCGAAGAGCGGCCTCAATCAAGGCCACAACATCCATCAGCGTGGGTGCACTCGAAGAGCGAGCGACGCTAAGCGTGTCTCCTGCGATAGCTCGAAGATGCTGTAACTGCTCCTCGGCCAGGTGCATGTATTCGCGGACTTTCTGATTACCATTCGCGTCCTGAGCGGCCAGGAAGGTGAGATTGCCGAGCGCCTCAAGCGGTCCTCGAATATCGTGGAGCATCTCCAGCGCCAGTAAGCCGGCAGTCGACCGTTCTTCCGACCTGCGCAACGCCTCAGTGGCTGCATCCAGTCGTCTTTGCAGCTCGCTCGTCCCTGAGTCGCTCATAAAGGCTCCTCGGAGCGAAAGCTTCGCAGTCCTTCGGAGAAAAGAAGGGCTTCGCATGTGCTCTGGTCTTTACGATGCGAGTCCGGGCCAAAAGGGGATCAGTTCGGACGCGATTCTCGCACGAGTTGGCTTACCCGCTCGAGAAACAACTCAGGGCCTGAATAATCAGTGAGCGTTTTGCACCACTTACCTGGGAACGCCCGTGCATGGCCTCCAAGGATCAGAACCTTGGCTCCCGGGAAACGTGAGCGGTACCCCTCTATAGCAGTGATCCGCTCAATGTCGGACAGGGTATAGCAAAGCACCAGCACCGCGCCGGCGGTGTCCTGGATTTCATGAATCTCCATGGCGGTTCGAACAGAAAATCCGGCCTGCTCCAGAACCAGCTTGCGCGTCGACAGGAGGGTGGTGTTGTGGCCGCACATGATGACAGAAGGGTACATACAGATCCATCCTCCACCGTAGGTGTGAGGCGCGTCCGTCGTCGATGGCACAAACCTGGCATTTGCATCTGAGCAGAATTCGTTTATGAGCAATCTTTGCGAGGGAAGAAGCACCAGTGTGGGGCTTCGCCTTCAACCTGGCGGGGGCTGTCTATCTACCGTAGCGGAATAAGACGCCCGGCACAGCTAGGCATATCCCTAGCTCACCTCATTGCTGATCCGGTTGCCGTGATCCGACGGGCGCCTTGCCTCCTCAGCCCAATAAGCTGCTTTGCGCGGAGGATGGACTCGGCGGCTTCAGCCGGCTAATTCGACGCTGAAACCTTCGTTTGCGAGAACACAGCCTGTGCCTCCGATCAGCCCCGAAACCCGGGGGCCTTGCGAGTTTATTTACCCTCGGGAGCCAGTGTTGCCAGAAAGATATCAACCTGCAGCTCTACGAGGCTTTCCATGTGCGTCACGTCGGTCGCTGCTTGCTTCAGCCCGAGCAGCGAAAACACAAGGTTTCGCACTATCTTCTCAGTCGAAATCTTTGCTGGATGTTCTGCTTCAGAGAGGGCCTCTACCAGAAAGGTGATGAAGTCTTCGTACATCTGTCGCACGGCAGGGAATCGGAGATCGAATAAATCTTTCGCGTCTGGATGACGATCAATGAGTCTGAGGCCGTGCGTCGCCCAATCTCCGCAAAAGAGATGAAGCTTCCTTCCCAGAGTTCCAGGCTTCCGCAGCATGACAAGATACCGCTCGATCGTCTGTTGGCTCAGGTTCTGGATGACCGCAGCAAAAAGATCATCCTTGCTAGGGAATGCCTCGTAGAGTGTCGGCCGTGACAGGCCTGCTGCGGCCGCGAGCTCAGCCATCGTGGTTCGACTGTAGCCGTAGCGCAGGAACACGTCTGTGGCAGCTGTGACGGTCACCGCTTGCCGTGATTTCGCTCCAGCCTGTGTTGTTTGCCGCATTGGTGGAATCCTTTTTTGACATTCTGAATCCAAATGTCAGACTGTCGACATCCGCGTATCAGCATTCTGAGGAGAAGAAACTATGCCGGCTGTCTTTGTACATGGAGTCCCGGACACGTTCCGGGTGTGGGATCCAGTGCGTGAACATCTTTCCCGCACGGACGTAATCGCTCTGGCGCTTCCAGGCTTCGATGCGCCGCTTCCAACAGGCTTTCAGGCTTCAAAAGAAGAATACGCGAGCTGGATCATCCAGCAATTGGAACAGATGGGTGAACCGGTAGACCTTGTCGGTCACGATTGGGGCTGCATTCTGACAATGCGTGTGGCGTCGCTCCGTCCCGACCTGATCCGCTCCTGGGCTGCAGGTAGCGGCCCTGTCAGCGCCAATTACGTCTGGCATCCGCTCGCAAAGATCTGGCAAACACCCGGCAAGGGAGAGGAGTGGTTCAAGAATCTCGATCCGAAAGTTCTTGTCGAGTTCATGGGAAATGCAGGCCTGCCCTTGAAGGCTGCACAGCAGGCGGTCAGTCATATCGATCACACCATGGGCGACTGCATCCTGCGGCTCTACCGTTCTGCGCTGGAAGTTGGAAAGGAGTGGCAGCCGCTTCTAAACAAGGTGTGTCCACCGGGCCTGGTATTTTGGGGCGCAAAGGACGAGGCGTGCCCTGTCGATTTTGCGGATGCCCTCTCTTCGGACACCCATGCGGAGCGGGTTCTGCGCCTTGATACGGGGCATTGGACCATCGTGGAGCAGAGTGAAGAAATCGCCAAGGCATTGAAATCCCACTGGGATCGGTAAACATACAAGCAGACATTTTTAAAGGAGAGCGCCCGTGAAGACAGTAGAACTTGAGCTAGACAACGTCCTTGCCGCTGAAGCAAAGATTCCGAGCGGCGTTCCCGTAACGATGGTTAACCTCGTGGAATTCTTTCCAAACGCAAAGTATGACGATCCGAACCAGAAGTCCTGTTCTGGTCGGGAAGCTTACATGCAGCGGTATGCGCCGGCCTTCAATCAGGTTGCGGCAGAACTTGGTGTGGAAGGGATAGAAGTCGTGTATGTAGGAGCAGTGGCGGAGACGATCCTCGGACCAGCCGAGCCGAAGTGGGATGCGATCGCAGTGGTTCGCTATCCCGACTTCTCAGCTCTCCGCAAGGTGACGGAGAGTTCGCTCTACCTCGAGAAGGCGGAACCGCACCGCAAAGCGGCGCTCAAAGCCTGGGAGTTCATCGCAACATTTCAGCCAAAGGCTTGACAGAACGTTAAAACGGCCTCTCGCCAACCCGTGCACGGACGCGCAAGAAACCAAATAACCAGGCGACGCTGCAGCAATTACAGACCCTGCAGCGTTACCGCAGTTGGTTCCTGAATCATTCAGGATGCTCTTCCAATCGCGTTGAGCTCAACTATCACGTCTTCTGGCAGCACAAGTGAGGCGGCTTCGACGTTTTCACGCAGATGCTGTGCGGACGATGTGCCCGGAATCAACAGGATATTGGAGGCGCGCTGTAGCAACCAGGCCAGGGCGACGGCGAGGGGCGTCCGTTGAAGCGAAGCCGCAGCGCGATCCAACGCTGAAGACTGTACGGGAGAGTAGCCTCCTAAGGGGAAGAATGGAACGTAGGCCACGCCTTCTGCTTCGAGCTGGTCGATGAAGGCGTCGTCTCCACGATGTGCGATGTTGTAGTGGTTCTGCACACAGACAATATTCGCGAGCCTCCGCCCTTCTTCGTATTGTTCCGGTGACACATTGCTCAAGCCAATGTGCCGAACGAGACCCTCGCGCTGCATCGTCACAAGTGCCGACAGCGGTTCGGCGATAGAGCCTTCGTCCGGCGCAAACAAGCCACCCACGCGCAGGTTGAAAAGAGGAGATGTTTCGCGGCACCTACATCATCGCGTTCACCCTTTTCTGTTCAACACTGAGCCGCAGAGAGACTTGCCCCTCTTCCGCGGAGTGCGATTCGAACGGATTGAATTTCCTCTAGCCGAACTCCGTCACAACATCACCGCTTTCGCTTTCATACCTGGGTACCAGGTCCACCGAACTACGGAACATGATCCCGCTAACTTGAAAGCTGTCGGCCTTATTGCTCGACTGCGTGACACACTCCGAGGAGGCGGCTACGCAGGCCACGATTTAGAGCGGTTTTTGGTCCGCGTCCTGTTCTGCCTTTGCTGAAGACACCGGCATCTTCGACCCTGGCGCGTTCGCACTTTACTTCGAGAACAGGACTCAGCGGGATGGTTCGGACCTTGGTGTCAGGTTAGCTCAGATGTTCCAAGTTCTGGACACTCCTCCTGAACGCCGTCAGCGTAATCTTGATGAGGCGCTCGCAGCGCTACCCTACGTGAATGGACAGCTCTTCGCAGAACAGCTCGCCTTCGCCGACTCCAATACGGATCAGAGAGAAGCCCTGGTTTCATGCACTCACTTTGATTAGTCGCGAATTTTGCCGCGATCTTCGGAGCCCTCTTCCAAGAGATCATCAAGGGCGAACGACGCCAGATTGGTGCTCACTACACCTCCGAGCGCAACATCATTAAAGTGCTGCGTCCCCTCATCCTTGAGGGCCTAAGAGATGAGGTATGAAGGAGCAAGGAGTGACCGATCCGGACGCGGACCAGGCGTTTGAGTGATCTTCGCCAGCATCTCTCTACACTTCGTTTTCTTGATCCAGCGTGCAGCTGCGGCAACTTGGATCATCAGAGCAATATCCGTATCCACGAGGCCTTTGGGCAGCCATTCTTAAGACTTCCGCTGCGGAACAGTCCACACATTGTTCACGACAATGCGCTTCACATGGCTTGGGATGAGCTGCTCCCTCGCGCTGAGTGTTCGTACATCCTCGGAAACCCACCTTCGTCGGCCACTACTACCAGAACGAGCAGCAGAAAGCCGACCCACAGCTCGTGATGCGTGATATTCCCACGCGAGGGGTACTGGATTCTGTTTGCAACTGGTACGTCAAAGCCGCTGAGTACGTAGCTGGTACGTCCTGCGGCGTCGCCTTGTGTCTACAAACTCCATCTGCCAAGGTGAACAGGCGGGCATACTCTGGACCGAACTGTTGCACGGTATGGAATAAGGATCACCTTCGCGTATCAGACATTCGAATGGGAAAGCGAGGCTCGGGGCAGGGCGCCTGTGCATGTTGTCATCGTGGGCTTTTCACTTGCAGAGGTCACACCCAAACTCATTTTCCAAACTGCTGATAGAGCTTCAGTTCGAACGACCGCCCACATGGGCGTTTCTCGTTACTATGTCCGACCGGAGGGCTGGTAGCGCACCAAAGTATCTTTAGCACTCCGCCTAGAGGCAGTCAGATGCCTTCGATGTGTATGCGTTCAGTTCCGAAATAGGCATCAGGCCTTTTAGCACGAGAGAAGCTGAGCGAGGCTCAAAGAGGAGCACCCAGTCTCCTGCACGTTTTAGCTCAAAGTGACTTGAACGTCCCGTCCAGAGCGCCAGGATGCTTGGTGCCGAGGTACTTGAGATTGAGGTGTGTCGCCATAGTTTCGAACGCTGCTGAGCGGTTCCGTCATCGGATCAGAACAGAAAAGACGATTCCTTCGCACAGTACTGCTGCGCCCATCTCGAAGAGCACACTGTCATTATTTCATTCGCACACTGTAAGAGGGAGATTCTGTCCTTCGTCGTCGCGAGAAGGTTTCCAAAGGGAGTCAGATTGAACTTGAAGACAAAGAATCGCGTGTGGCGTTTGCCGCTTTACAGTTGCAACAGATGCTGCTCAGAGCCGGGTTAGGCAAGTTCAATAGCAAGACACTCAATCTCACGGTGAGCGGTGTTGGGCTGCGGACAGAGCTCGCTCAGGGGCGGAGGAACGCGTGTATCAAGTCAAAGCACTGAGGGTCCGGCGATCGCAGGAGATCTCGCTGGACCCTCAAGGATTAGATCAGCGTGTTGGATGAACTACATCTGGTCGAGTGCACCTGCGTAGACGCCGCCCGTAGTTTGGCTGATGGCCCACGGGTGACCGGTGGCGTCGACCGTGATGTGGAAGGCGTCCATACGGAAGAAGTCGAAGCTGTTGCTTAGACGGTTGAGACGGCCCACGCCTGCCTGATCGTGCCCGGAGATGAAGACAGAACCCTCCGCGCTGATAGCGATCTCATCCGCAGTGACGTTAGAGACCTGGACCCAGGTTGTGCCATTGAAGCGTTGCAGGGTACCGTTGCTTTGGACAACCCAGGGATAGCCGCGGTTATCTACGGCGAGGCGCACGCCTGACTGTGCAGGGATGGAGGAGGGTACAACGGTGGAACCGGAGTACACGTTGAAGAGGGCCCCGTTGATGCCGATGGCCCAGACACTGCCATCCGCGCCGACTGCAACATCCTGCACCACGCTGGTAGTCGTTGTTTTTGCGCCAGCGGGTGTGTAGTAGACCAGGGGACCTGTTTTGGGGTCGCTTCCACCCTCGACAACCCAGAGGCCACCTTTGTTGTCGGCTGCGAGCTTTTTGACATTGGGTTCGGAGTTGAATTTATCTGTCCAGATCCCGTTGTTGGGGTTGAACTGGAAGATTGAGGTGGAGTGACCCGAGCCTGCGGCCCACACAGTGCCGTTCAGGCCTGCCGCCACGGCCCCAGCGGGTTGAGGCGCCCTGTTGTTGAAGAATCCTGCATTGCGCCAGGTTTGGTTGTTGCGCTGGATCAGCAGTTGTTGGACGTTGTCTCCGCCAAGGCCGTCAATCGTCCACATGTTCGTTGCATTCGCGCTCCATGCCCCGTTTTGCAATTGCTGGTTCAGATCGTTAGGGTCAGAACCGTTATTAAAGCCATTGCTTCCGCCAAATCCGTCGGCGAATTGGATGGGCGAATTGAGGAGCTTACCGAAGACCGGGGTAAGGGCAGCGACGATATGGGTGAAGTTGGGATCAGCATCGGCTGGCAGATAGGCTGGGCGAAGCTGTCCCAGAGCGGCTCCGCCACCTCCTCCGTTGTTGATGCAGTTAATTTCGTCCGCCGCGTAGGACTCTCCAGGATCGCAGTAGCCGACCTGCGTGTTGACGCTGCCCCAACCCCACCCAAGGGACTGCAGCTCACCCGGTGCGTTTACGAGGATCAGCCTGGCCCCATAGCGTCCGCCGCGGGTTTTCAGATGATTGATGGTCATGTTTTGGGGAAAGTTGATCGGGTTCACGCAGTGGGTCGCACCGCATGCGGCTGGTTGCGTGTAGATGAGATCCGGTTCTTGCGTACTGGAGAGCAGTTGGGAAAATTTGGTGGTGGCATCCCGTTGTGAGCCCTGCAGCTTGGTGTTCGCAAGATCCAGCAGAATCACCTCGTTCGGGTTCTGGATGAGCCAGCTTTCCATCTGGTTCAGGAAGTCTTTGGTTTCGTAACCGGTGATAATCCCTGAGTGGCCGAACATAATGAAGTCGTTGCTTTCAATGGCATTCGGTGTATCGATCAGGTAGAAGTTGCCGTTCACATCGTAGGGGCTGGCACCGGAAAAGACGAAGTAGCTGGTCCTGAAGTCGAAGTACCGGGCTCCCTGGTTGAGTTGGTAGGGTATGTCGCCATACTGCGTTTCACTCGGGTCGGTTGTGCCGAGAACGAGACCGTACATCGCGCTGTCGTGTGTGCCGGCCGCGTTGATTTGCTTCAGCGGTATGTTGCCGATGCTCCAGTTCAGGTCCGAGAGGTAGGTCGCCTGGTACGTGGTGAAGTTGTAGAAGTCAAGAGCAGAGCCGGTGCCGTTGACGTCCGTGTAGGCCTGCAGGAGGCTTGACGTGCCAGGTGCGTACCAGAGAAAGCCACCGGAGTCGGAAAAGCCGCGAAAGTTCACAGCGAGAGCCGTGCTGTTCGGGTAAAGGTCGTTGTCCCGAAAACCGCCGGAGGTGGCACCATTGGAAGCCAGCACCTTTGGCGCCAGCGCACCCGACTCGGGCGAATAGGAGTAATACACAACGTTGTTCTTACCCGGCGTGTACCACAGAAATCCGCGAGAAGATCCAAGGTTCAGGGCGATGGCTGTATCAGAGGATGACCCTGCATTGGAGATGAAGCCCGGCAGATTGGTGCCGTTGGACTGGTACGGTAAGGCCTGGAAGGTGGCGTTTCCGTTGGAAAGGTAGCCCGCAACAAAACCGGAGCCGGCCTCCCACCACAGGAAATCGCTTCTACCATCGCCATTGAGATCCAGGACGATGAAGTGAGCATCCTGCTCCCCTGCGTGGCCGGTAAACCCGTTGCTGCTGCTGTTTAGCGTTCCCAGCGTGTACAGGGTGAAGGTGTTGTTACGGTTATTGTGATAGAGGTGAAGAACGTCCCCGCTGCGGAGCAGCAGATCGGCAGCGCCGTCTCCATCATAGTCGAGCGGTGTGATGACGGCGTTGTTTGCTGCCATGCCCTCGTACGTTGGGAAGCCGGCGGCGGGGACGCCCAGACCCTGGTCAATGAGCTTGACTTCATTTACCGTTCCGTCGCCGTTGGACAGGTAGGCGTGAGCGAAGCCGCCTTCGGGCGCGTAGACGATAAAGTCACTCTTGCCGTCTCCGTTCAGATCCTCCGCAACGATCTGCTCATTACCCTGTGTCATGCTGTCGCCAAAGCCGTAGGCAGGACCGGACGGGGTGCTGAGGGAGCGGCAGTTTACGGATCCATCGCCGAGGGAAAGACAGAGAAAGGTGAACCCAGAGCCGGGACGGTACTCGATGAAATCCGATTTTCCGTCGCCATTCACATCCAGGGCGACGAACGCATCCTTGCTGCTGGACAGGTTGCCGGGAAACCCGTTGTAGCTGGTTCCGCCATCGACGTAGTCGACCCGCCGGAAGGTCCCATCACCGTGGGAAAGATAGGCAGAGGCATAGCCGCCACCAGGGCGATATTGCAACAGATCCGATTTCCCATCACCGTTCAGGTCCAGCGAGAGGAAGCGATCCGCTGAGCTATCCAGGTTGGAGGCGATGCCGCGCATTCTGATTTGTCCGAAGGCGGCGTGCGCGGCGCTAAGGATGACAACCAGGCAAACGAGAAAACATTTCCAAAGACTTTGGCTGGTCGGACAGGGACGTGAAGAGGAAAGCATAAGAGACGAATCCTTTCGGGGGGCGTCTAGGGGTACATCAAAGCGAGGTGGCGCGCCCGGCAAAGCGGCGGCGACCAAAGAACGCGAGCGCGGACAGGCCGGTTGCAAGCAGGAGAAAACTGCCGGGCTCCGGCGTCACTGCGGCGGGAGGGTCACCGGAGCCGACGTTTATGGAACCAAGTGAGGTAAAGGTGAGATTGCCAAAAAGAAGATCATTGCTGCCACCGGTTGCTGCATCGTCGAAGACGAGGGAACCGATGGGGATCGCAGGGAGTGCAATGAGACTGACAGTCCCGAGTGTGCAGACTGGAAGCGCGGAGTTGCTGGAAGCCATCAGCGTACAACCACCCCCGAGAGGGTCCGACCCACTTGAAGAATAGGTCTGGAGCAAGTTCCCTTTCGGATCGAAGACTTGATAGCTAGCGGTGTACGAGCCAGCGTCGAAGTCCTCGAAGTTGACGCTGAACTGCGTCACGGGAGTGCTAAAGGAGATCGTGATAGCCTTTCCGTCGCCTGCGCCCTGAAATCCGCCTGCGCCGACCAGAAGTGTGCCGTTGCTGAAGGCCGTGTCGCCGTAGTTGTAACCGGCCTGATCGATCTCAAAGGCCCCGCTCGTCTTGCGCGAGAAGGTGACGCCGTCGGAAAAGGTGATTGAAGGACCGGCAAAGACGGTGCCTACCGGCGCCGTGATCGCAGGTGCGAGGCTGGACGCAAGGAGCTGGTTGGGCAACCATGCGGCTACCAGGCCGACGGTCAGAGCAGTGAGTTTCGTTACAAGAGCTTTCGTCATGGGCATCTCCAATGGGCCCGAGCGCATGGGCGCTGCGGGGCAACAAACGGGGTTATGGACGGCAGATAGCTATATCGTCCCGGCGAGGGCGACCAGATCTACCAAGGCTGGAAATACAGAAAAGGACAAAGATTGAAGAGATCTGCAGGAGCCTCTAAGGGAATGCCTGCGTGGGCCTGTGATTCTCAGCGATGGTTCATAAAACGGGCAGGTCCATCCCACTACGCAGCGTGTCGGTGAAGTCTTTCAGCACAATGACTCCTTGCGGACGGCTCACCGCAGTGCAAGCAGCGCATTCGCGGCACAGGCTAGAGGTGGCGGGTCCTGGAAGAGAGCCTATGAAAAACCTGAGTGGCTGACTAGAGTAGGGGTACACGAAATCGTCATGGGCCCGAACAAATGTTGTAGACGGCGCTACTTCGCAGGCCTGAACAAGGTTTCGCGCTCCCGAAGGGCAAACTGCAGCAGGGCATTCGGCCCTGTCAGGCGGAGCTTGCTGCAGATGCGTGTGCGGTAGTTTTCAACGGTGCGGCCGCTCAGGTCGAGCGCCGCCGCGATCTCACGGGAGGTCTTGCCCTGGGCGATCTTCCGGACCATACGCAATTCCAGCGGGGTCAACTGCTGCAATTCCTCGGACAGGTGTCCTCTTGACCTTGCCGCCTGCAACGCATCGATTGCTTCCTGGCTGAGGTAGCTGCCGCCCCCGGCGACGCGCCGTACGGCTTCGACCACCTCGATGACGGCAGAGCTTTTGATAAGGTAGCCGCGTACGCCGAGCTCCAGGGCCTCGGTGATCAGATCGGCGCCGGTATGCAGGGTCAGGATGATGACTCCAAGTGCGATCGCCCGGCGGTTCAGTTCGCGCAGGACCGAAAGACCGTCGCGTCCGGGCATGTCGAGATCGAGGATCACGATGTCGGGTTGCAGGAAGGTGACGCAGTTAAGAACCTCCTCGCCGTTGGCCGCCTCGCCCACAATGGAGATGTGGCTCTCCCCAGCAAGGGACAGCCGGATGCCCTGCCGCATGAGGGGGTGGTCGTCGGCAATCAGAACCGCAATAGGGACGGCAACCGGGTCGGGGAACGAGGGCTGTTCCGATGTGATCATGGTGTTTCCCTTGCCTGGTAGGTCTGCGTAGCTTCGACGGTGACGGTGGTACCGGCTCCAGAAAGCGACTCGATAACCGCGCGCCCGTGAAGGGCCTCGGCCCGTTCGTGGATCCCAACCAGGCCCAGTCCGGAGCCTTTGCCCTCCGCAGTGGCCGGAAAACCTTTGCCGTTGTCCTGCAGAACGAGTCGGAGTATGGGCCCCGTGCGCGTGACCGTGAGACTCGCTGAGGTGGCTTCGGCATGGCGGAGGATATTCCCGAGAGCCTCCTGCACGATTCGGTAAAAGTTGATCTCGGTTTCTTTGGAAAAGAAGTCATCGATGTTGTCGACGGAGTACTCGACGCGAACCGTGCAGCTTCTCTCAAAGCTTTGGATCAGCGACAAGACGGCTTTAGTCAGGCCCAGCCGGTCGAGTTGGTAGGGGCGCAGGTCATAGGAGATCGTTTCGACCTCCTTGATGGCGACAGCGGCCTGCTCGGCGATAGATTCTAAGTGCCCTCCAGAAGCGGAGGTCGAAGAGCCGGGTGGTAGCATGGCCAGCGTGCGAATGAGCACGAGATGCTGCCCGATGGAGTCGTGCAGCTCATGAGCGATGCGCTTCCGTTCCCCTTCCTGCGTCGTCAGCAGACGGTGTGTGAACATCCGACGGTTGTGTTGGTCAGTCAACTGCCTGCGACGCCGCAAAACCACCTGATATGCGAGAAAAGAGCCGACACTCAGAAGCACCAGCAGCAGAAACCACCACGACCGATAGAAGGGCGTCAGCACCCTGACGTAAGTAGTGGCTGTGCCGTCAATCCAGCCCTCGCCGTCGTTGTCTGCCGCCTGCACCTGAAACGTGTACCTGCCCGGTGCAAGATGGGAGTAGTAGGCCACGCGACGACTCCGAGCATAGACCCAGTCGCGATCGTAGTTCTGCAGCCGGTAGCGGAAGACAAGTTGCTCCGGGTGGTTGGAACCAAGAGCCGTGTAGTGAATCTGCAGGTTGGTCTGCCCCGGCCGCAGCTCGATCTGGTCCTGCGGAAGAGGATCGGACTGATCGACCTCATGCTCTTCGATGACCGGATGCGTGTCGGGAGACACAGTCCTGAGCATGGAAGGGCGGATCACGGCCACGCCCTGTTCCGTTCCGAACCATAGATCTCCGCCTGGGCGGCGCAGAACTCCCTGGTCGCCAAGTGGGTCGAAGATCGACGCAGGAAGGCCATCCGCGGCGTCGAAGACGGTAACCTGGAGCCGGCTGGTAGCGTCGAGCAGCTTACGCTCGATGCTCCTGCCACGAACCCTCATCAGGCCAAGATCGCTGCCCATCCAAAGGTCGCCGGCCGCGTCGAACTCCAGACTGTAGAGAACATTGGTCGGCAGCCCATCTACGGTGCCCAGCACGTGGAATGCATTGTCAGCGAAGCGCACCAGGCCGTGATCCTGTGTGGCCATCCAAACTGCGCCCGCATTGTCCTGCCTCATCGCCACGATGGGGCCGTAGCTCCAGAGCGGAAGTGCATGGTCCTGCTTGCCGTCGCGGAACATAAGAGGTCCACTGTCCGTCCCGGCCAGGAGCACACCAGCCGGTGTTTCCAGCAAAGTTCGGACGGGGACCGTGCTCATGCGTTGAGCAGTCTGCCCCGTTTTGCAGTACAGCCCTAACGTGGACCCAATCCAAGTCTCACCCGTTCGCGTCAACAGCATCGCCTGGACCATGCCCGGAACCAGGCTGCTGTGCTCAAAGCCGCGCGGGGTGAGCTCTTCTATGCCATCCACTCCCCGTGAACCAATGAGCAGATCTCCCCGACGATCCTCGGCCAGTGCCTTGATCTGTATCCATTGCTCCGGCTCATCGGGCGCCTGAACAGGATCGAAGACGGCTTTGCTTGAGCCGGAAGAGCGGCGGAGCACGCTTGTTCCTCCCGCCCACATCTGGCCATCCCGTTGTTGAAAGAGCACTGAGGCGATCTCAGGTGTTCCAGCCATCGGCACAATATCGAAGCTGCGCCTCTGAAACTGAAAGAGATCCGTTCCGGCCGTGCCAGCCCACAGCGTGCCGTTGCGGGCCTCGAGGACCTGCAACAGAAACGGTGCCTTCAGTTCAGGCAGAGGGTAGAGATGCCCATCTTTCCAAATGGATGTGTGTGCGTCGTGATCCGTCAGCCAGAGATACCCGTCCCGATCTTCGTAGGTGACGAGAGCATCGGGCGGAAGGCCTTCAAAGCGGCTCAGCCTGCCCTGGTCTGCGCAAAAGACCGTCCGAGGATACGAGAAAAGCGAATACCAGACCTTGCGTGAACGGTCCTCATAGATCTCCCGGATGTCGTCCTCAAATGGCCGCTTTGAAACGGGAATGGGAAAGCTGGACCAGTGACCATAGGCGAAGCGCTCCATTCCGTCCCGGTCGTGTCTCCACAATCCGGCTTTCGCGAAATCTACGGTTCTTTGCCGGGAGTAGGAAACTACCAGCCCAGGATGTCCGTCATTTTCGCCGGGCCTCGCCCGTTCCAAACGACCATCGATCCAGCGAGTGACTCCGGCTTCTGTGTAGATCCAAACGGCTCCGCTCTCGTCTCCATCGATACGCAGCACCTTGCCGCCAGAAAGCCCCTGTTTTTCTTGTAACGTCTGCCAGTGGCCGTGGTCGTTGCGCAGAACTCCCGTGAAGTCGGTGCCGGCCCAGACCACTCCTTTGGTGTCCTCCCATAGCGTGCCGAAACTGATGCGATCGCCTAGCATTCCGGGTGTGTTCTGGGCGGTAAAGCTGGTGAACCCCACTCCATCAAAACGCAGCAGTCCCTTACCCGTGCCCAGCCAGAGATACCCTTCTCTGGTCTCCAGCAAAGCCAGCACCGAGCGCTGACGGGCGTCTTGGCTCGGCGTCCAGCTGCGCACCAGCAGGTCGCTCGCCTGAGCGGCCTGCAACAAAAAGCAAAGAACGATCATTAGGAGGATGGGACGCCTGAGCCGGCGATAGAGCAATTCGACTCCAAGCGACGTAGGCTTCGACGTAAACGGATTCCGCTCAACGAGAGCCACACCACAAGAGTATGGAAAATGCGTTCGGGACGCTAGAGTAGGGCTACACGCTTTCGATGTCGGGTTAACACCAGGCTGGTGATTGCTGCACCGCACGCGTGGCAAAACGACTAGCCTGTTCTTGCTTTGCCATGTGCAGACCACACGGCAGGGAGAGCCTGTGCGATCCCAGAGCAGCAGCCTAGATCCTGAGAAGTCGCATTGTCAGCAGTAACGCCTTCACAGGAGTAGTTCTCCACCCTCGGCTGCCTTCGCAGCTACCCGCATCAGCTCCGGCCCGTTGTTTCGAACATTTCCAACCTTTGGATTGGCCTCGTACATCGCCATGGCTTCCGATTCGAACGGACGCAGGAGGTCGAGCGGCAGCCGGTCCTTGATCGCGCATATTTTCCCTCAGGAGGAAATACCCACGCAGGCTGTCGAACCTCGAATATGTCCTGCAAATTGGGTAGCACGATCGGGTAGCATGCGCTCCCGCAACGTAAAAAGCCCCGTATAGACGGGGCTTTTGCGAGAATGGCGGAGAGTGGGGGATTCGAACCCCCGATAGAACTTTTGGTCCTATAACGGTTTAGCAAACCGCCGCCTTCAGCCACTCGGCCAACTCTCCTGCTCGGCAACAGCCATGATTATAGCCTGACTGGCCCGGGTCGCAACATCCGCACCGCCGGGCCTCGCTGAAATCCCACGAAACCCATGCAAGCTTGGGCGAGACTCAGGAAATCACGGCATGCGTCGCGCCTGCCTGCGCGCGAAGAACCAGCTCTGCCGCGAGCAGGCATTGCGTCTGGTCCTGCGCGATGTGGGTGCGGTTGGCCACATCGGCAATGAACTGCGGCCCGAACGGCAACACCACGTTCTTGCAATCCATGTAGCGCGCGGCGGTTTTATCGACAAGGAACAGGTGGTCGCCGCCCTTGCGCCCGGCAATATCGGCGTACTTACGCAGCTCGATATAACCCTCCGTACCCAGGATGAACAGACGTCCGTCGCCCCATGTACCGAGCCCAAAGGGCGTGAACCAGTCCAGTCGCACATACCCAAAGCCGTGGTTGCCGCGCAGGGTCATGTCGCCGAAATCCTGGAACTCGGGGTGATCCGGATGCCGCACATTCGACACCTGCGAAGCGACCACCTCCGCCTCGGTGCAACCGGTATAAAAGAGAAACTGGTCGACCTGATGCGAGCCGATATCGGTAAGTATGCCGCCATACTGTGCCGGATGCCAGAACCACTCCGGCCGGCCAGTGCCGCCGCCGGCGTCGCCCTGCCGTTGTGTGATCTGGTGCGGCGCGATGTTGATCGTCTGGATGACTTTGCCGATAGCGCCTGATTTGACCAGATACCCCGCTTCCACAGCCGCCCGCACTTCCAGCCGCTCGGAGTACATGATGGCGAAGGTTCTGCCGGTTTCGGCAATGGTTCGACGCACCTCTGCAAGTTGCGCCAGCGTCGTCATCCCTGGCTTGTCGGAGAGGAAGTCCTTTCCGGCGCGCATCGCGCGCACCCCAATCCCTGCACGCTCCACCGGCATGGCCGAGCTCAACACCAGCGACAGCGTTGCATCGTGAAGCACGGCGTCTTCTGTGGCGACGACCTTCGCCTGCGGAAAGCGTTTGCTGAAGGCGGCGCCCCGCTCCGGTTCAGCCGCAAACACACTCACCAACTCGCCGCCGCCGCGCAGCATGGCATCCACCATGCCGTAGATGTGATCGTGGCTCATGCCGCAAACGCCGAAGCGCACCGGCCGGCTCGGCTTAGTGATGGCAGGTGGGGCTGAGGTGGCAATCTCCTGAGAAGCGGCAAGGCCCGTCGCGGTGCTCTGGCCGAAGAGCTCGGCAGGCATGGCGGCCAGCAGTCCTAAAGCACCGGTGCCCTGTAGAAATGCTCGTCGGTCGTTCTTTTGCATCCCCGTCCCTCGGTTGCTGAAAATCCAGGCTGGCGTTCATGGTAACGCCCGCCGAAAGCATATTCAAAACTTCCCTACTTTCCTGCGACGGTCCCCCCGGCCACGCAAGCAACCGTTATTCCCGAGGCACAACGGAGCGAGGGAGCGGAACGCTGGCCGTAGAATAAATCTGTTCCGACATCACCCGTCGTTCTGGAGAGTTGCGCCCTGCTTAGCCACACCAATGCGCTTGCCTTGCTCGTCTCGCATGGCCTGGGCCACTACTGGAAGACCCACTACGCCGACCACACCTTTCGCGGCGCGTACCGCTGGAACAGCTTCGACGTCGCGCTGCTCGTTCCTTACTTCGTTGTGATGATCATTCTTGCCTTTTACGGCATTCATCGCTACCAACTGGTGTGGCTGTACTATCGCAATCGCCGTCGCGCAGCCCATTCCAGCGCACCACCGGCACACTTTGCAGAAGCGGAATTGCCGTTTGTCACGATTCAGCTGCCGATCTTCAATGAACAGTTCGTGGTCGATCGCTTAATCGACGCTTGCTGCCGCATAGACTATCCGCGCGACCGTTTTGAAATCCAGGTGCTCGACGATTCCACCGACGAAACCCGGGAGGTCGCGGCCGGCGTGGTCGACCGCTATGCCGCCGGTATTCGCACTTTGGGACCACAGCCGATCTATTACCTGCATCGCACCAACCGCCACGGTTACAAGGCCGGGGCGCTCGAAGAAGGGCTGAAGTCCGCGAAAGGCGAGCTGATCGCCATCTTCGATGCGGATTTTGTGCCCTCGCCCGACTGGCTGCTGCGCGTCGTGCACCACTTCGCCGAACCCGGCATCGGCATGGTGCAAACCCGTTGGACGCATTTAAACCGCAATTACAGCTTTCTCACGCAGGTTGAAGCCATTCTGCTGGACGGCCATTTTGTGCTGGAACACGGAGGCCGCTCACGTGCCGGCGTGTTTTTCAACTTCAACGGCACCGCAGGCATGTGGCGTCGTGAAGCCATCGAAGAAGCCGGCGGATGGCAGCATGACACCCTCACCGAAGATACCGACCTCAGTTACAGGGCGCAGCTGAAAGGCTGGAAATTTAAGTATCTGCAGGACGTGGAATGCCCGGCCGAGTTACCCATTGAGATGACTGCCTTCAAAACGCAGCAGGCGCGTTGGGCCAAAGGTCTTATCCAGACTGGAAAGAAAATCCTGCCGCGGGTGTTTCGTTCCGATGTACCTTTTCACATTAAACTGGAAGCCTGGTATCACCTTACCGCCAACATCAGCTATCCGCTGATGATTGTGCTTTCCACCTTGCTGATGCCGGCGATGATCATCCGTTCCTGGCAAGGGCCGCTGCAGATGCTGCTTATCGACCTGCCTTTATTTCTTGCTTCGACGGCCTCGGTTTCCAGCTTCTATCTCGTAAGCCAAAAAGAGTTACACCCGCGCACCTGGTACAAGACTTTGATCTATCTGCCGTTTCTCATGGCAATGGGCACTGGGTTGGCGGTCACCAATACCAAAGCCGTTTTTGAGGCGCTGTTTGGCATTACCAGCGCCTTTGCGCGCACCCCAAAATACCGCGTACTCAAGAAAGGTGAACGGTCGAACGCCAAAAAATACCGCAAGCGTCTCGGATTGATCCCGTGGATCGAGTTAGCCATCGGTTGTTACTTCGCCTGGACAGTCTGGTACGCGGTCAGTACGGAGAACTTCTTTACCGTACCCTTCCTTCTGCTTTTTGTTTTAGGGTACTGGTACACCGGCTTTTTGAGCCTCTTCCAAGGTTTGTTTGAGCGCCGGGGCAGTGCTGCGGAAGGCTTGCACGAAAAGCCGTACCCTGTCGGTGTTTGATCATGATCCGGCGTTACCAGCATGTGCTCGCGCAGATAGGCTAATGGCTGCCTCATGGGTTAGTGAGCGTGACATCCTACTGATTGACCAGGCATGACAAAGGCCCGCCGAAGCGGGCCTCTGTCATAGAAGTGCAAGTTAGAAGCGAATACCGAACTTCACAGGCACATACGGTGTGCGATTGCTGTTCTGCGGGAAGACATTGGCGGTGTACACGTTATCGGGTGTCACTGTGGCGGCCGTCACGCCGGGACGCGCAGAGTTGACCAGATACACATATCGGACTTCGCCATACAGCCGCTCGTTGGCAAATCGGGAGAATTTGTAAGTAAATCCGATACCGCCGTTGAACCCTACCGCATTGGACGTGTAGTGATCGTAGTTCTGATTTGCCACATACTGGTAATACCCGTAGTAATAGCTGTATCCGATACCGACGGTGGGCACAGTGAAGTTCGCGACCTTGTGATAATAGCCGGCGCCCCCGATGATATAAGCCCCAAGGCCTTCACGATGATAGATTGTGTAGGTCGGATCGAGCGAGAAGGACCAAACGTGATTGTTGCCGCCTAAACCGCTGATTTCGGTAACTGGGTTTTGCATACCGGCGGGAGTACTGTCATATAGATCTATCGCATAGTTATACAGATTCTGCTGATTGGTGAGCGTCGCCCCCGTCATGCCGAAGTGATCGTAATCGAATTCGAAATTTACGCCGAAGTGTTGATTGAAGTTCCGGCCTACGCCCACCTGTGCGCCCCAACCGGTGGTCGCATAGTTGAATGAAGATCCTGCGGGCGAAGCAAACCCGCCGCCGGCATACACCGTGTATTTTTCCGAGCCGTCGCCGTTGGTGTTACCACCGCGGTACCGTGGCGCGCCGTAGCGTCGACGGCCATATTGCGCATTCGCGCCGGGCAAGCCGATTCCCTTTTCGAGCGAGGCCAGGTTCATGTTGGCTGCGGCCGCACCGGCGTCGGCCGTGCTGCCGGCAGCGGAAGCCGAGCTCGAAAACAGACCGTCTTTATCGGGCACGGTCAAAAGCGGTGCGGTCAAAGCCGGTGCGGATGCCGGCATGGTGAGCGTGAAAGGGGTCGTGCCTGCGCTGGTGGGCACCGTTTGTGCGCCGGCAGCCATCGCAAAGGTGGAACCGGCTACGGCGGCAAACGCCAAAGAGCGGCGCCATGAACCGGAAACGGGTGCGGAGAGGGATCCAACTCCGGCACGGGAAAGGGACAGATACGTCGACATCAGATTGAACTCCTTGTTGCGGGTCGCCCTCATGTATGAACCCGGGCTTTGCAGATTGTTGCTATGGCGTACGTCTTTGTTCAGTGAGACGAGCAAAAACGCGCACAGGATGCAGGAGCTCAGGTTTCGATCCTGTGCCGGGCCCGTACACTGAAAGGGTGTCGGTCGCTGAAAATCTCGATCGCGTGCGTGCCGAACTTGCCGAGGCTTGCGCGCGTGCAGGACGTTCTTCAGCGGATGTACGCCTGATGGCCGTCAGCAAAACTCATCCGGTCGAAGCGCTTATCGAGGCTTATGCTGCCGGACAGCGGCTTTTTGGCGAAAATCGTGTACAGGAAATGCAAACTAAGGCGCCGCAACTACTTTCGCTGGCCGGGCTGGAAATGCACCTCATCGGTCCAATGCAAAATAACAAAACCGGGAAGGCCGCTGAACTCTTTCAAACGATTGACACCCTTGCCTAGGCGAAAACGGCTGTGCGCTTAAACGCCGCCGCGGCGGCGCTCGGTCGCGTTCTCCCCGTGCTGGTTGAGGTAAAGCTTTCGACTGAAGCCACCAAACACGGGCTCGCGCCGGAGGCTTTGCCGGGGTTCCTGGAGATCTTGGCAGGGCTGCCGTGCTTACGTGCGACCGGCTTGATGACCGTTCCCGCGGTCGGCGACAGCGCTGAAAGTGCGCGGCCGTATTTTCGCCGGCTACGCACCCTTCAGCAGCAATTTGTCGTTTCCTATCCCACGCTGACCGAACTTTCCATGGGAATGTCCAATGACTTCGCAGTCGCCATTGAAGAAGGCTCCACAACGGTGCGCATCGGCACGGCCATCTTCGGCAAGCGGGAATCGGCCTAGCGACTCTGCTCGTCCTCTCGGTCCACCGGCGGATGACGCCGCGTCACCAGCAGCCCCAAACCGACCACAACCGCCGCTAACCCTGCCGCAAACAAACCGGCCATCTCGCCCGCCAACCGCACAGCATATTCCGGCGTGCCTTGTGCCACCGCCCGGGCGGTCAGCAGGTGCGAGGTCAGCATGCCGACAGCCAGCGGAACGAGCACTAAAATGGAAATACGAGCGAAGCGCCTCACCAGGTTACGTTACCGCAGATAGGAACGGTGCGGCATGGCGGCGGCGGCGCCGTGTGTGTGGGGGGAGGGGAGAATGAATCCCCTCGTGCCGATCCTCATGTAGTGAAGAGACTCGCAGGGGGATTGCTTTTAACCCCTGTTCATGGTGATGCTGGTGATAGTCAGAGGGTTA
>CAXTRN010000012.1:0-33021 GCA_964246645.1 uncultured Acidobacteriaceae bacterium | reverse complement strand
GGGGGGCCGGGCGCCCCGACCGGGGCGCGACGGCGGTCCAGGGTGGTTGCGAGGCCGGGCGGGGGCGGCCAGCCGTGTGCGGCGCCGCACTGGTCCACGACGAAGTTCCGCAACAACGCCGTTCCCTGCCGCGAGTGCGCCCCCTCTGGATGAAATTGCACCGCCCACATCTTCCGCGCGGGGTTGGCAATGGCCGCCACGGCGTTGCTGGTACGCGCAATGACTTCGAACCCCTCGGCAAGCGTTTCGGCGTGATCGCCATGGCTCATCCACACAGGGAGCATGGCGGGCAAGCCATGAAATAGCGCGGATTCTGCCGTAACATTCACCTCGGCATGCCCGTATTCGCGCGCGTGCGCCGGCACCACATGGCCGCCCAGGTGATGCGTCATAAATTGCAGGCCGTAGCATATACCTAACAAAGGCACGCCGCTTTCCAGCACAGCCGGGTCCGCCTGGGGCGCGGTCGCGTCGTATACCGACGAGGGGCCGCCAGAAAGGATGATTCCTTTCGGCCGCAGTGCCAACACCTCTTCCAAAGGCGTCGTGCACGGCAGCACCACGGAAAAAACGTCGAGCTCGCGGATACGGCGGGCGATGAGCTGCGTGTATTGTGAACCGAAATCGAGAATGGCAATGATTGCGCTGCTTGGGTGCTCCACTGTTCCAGTCTAATCGGGCGACCGGCTGCTTGCATTTCGGTTGCCAGTCAAAGAGAACGTGAAGCCCGCAAACGTGTGTTGCCGGCAGCGTTGACAATCCCGGAACCCAGCAGCAGCAGGGCGATGCCGACTGTCCAGCGCTCTGGGATGTGGGCCGCATGACAGACGTATAGCACGCCGGCAAGCAGGACCAGGGTTCCGATCGTGTAAAGGAAAAACGACATGGCAAAGCTCTCCGTAAAGTTCTGAATCAGAGTTTCTGCGTGTTCCGCAAACCTGCAACAGATTTACGAACTACGATGCGCCCATGGGCTTTACGCGTTGATGAAATTCCCTACACGCGGCAGTTCTACCGATTACGGAGGTACGGTGTGGCTAGCGCCTGGAACAGCTGTAAATAGGCCGCCCGCCGCACCACCTGAAAAAAATCGGAGGCCAACAGATAAAGCAGCCAGCCGATGGCCCACCACACCACGAGAAAGCTCTGTGTTTCCGTCGTCACAAAGGGCAGCGGACTGGCGGAAAATACCATTGCCAATACCAGCAAGGCCACTTTCACGATGCCCATGACCAGGTTGGTCTCCATGAGTTTGGCCCGTAGCGGCCCGGCGTTGAAGGCTGCTTGCAGGCTCGCGCCGATACCGCCCTGCCCCGTAGACATGGCGAACAGCGGTGCAATATCCAGCACCCAGGCAAACAGTAGCCACATCATAAACAGGAGCAGACTGAATCCCACCACCAGCGCGGCATACAGCACCAGGTTCGGCTCCGCGCAGGCAGCGGCGGGGGCGGTCACCGCAAGCCTGCCGTCCGCGACAAGGCCCCAGAACCATAGGGCAAAGGTCTAGAAAAGCAGCACAGCCCGCAACAGCCCGAGCCCGAAAAGAACAGCGTACCGGCTCTCCAAATCCGGGTAGAGCCGTCGCCAGATCGCCGTGCGCCCCAGCGAGGCTGCTACAGCCCACAAAAGTAGAGCAAGCGGCACCAGCCAACGCAACAGCGGCTTCAATACCGGAACAAGCACGGCCCCTTGCTGCTCCAGCGTTGCGCCGACCTCCACAGGTTTGAAGGCCGTCATTGCCGCGAGCGCGGCGAAGTCCACATGCACTCCATGCAAAGCCCGTGCGCCTGCCCAGCCCGCCAGCCACAGTAAAGGAGCCGCTGTCGACCAGCGCCAAAGCAACTCCAACCCAAGCAGACCAGGACGCTTCCAGATCGCCGCCATCACCCCGACAAACGACTGCGTGCCCCGCAAAGGCACACCCCGTGGCACCGCAGCGTCACCGTGCGCGGTCATGATCGGCGCACTCCGGCGATTCTTCTCGCCAGAAGCGCACATGCCGTCACGCGTGTTATCGCAGCACCAAGTTGACCAGTTTGCCTTTGACGACCACGGTCTTCACCAGCGTTTTTCCCTCCAGCCGCGCCGCCACCCTGCTATCGGCAAGCGCAGCGGCTTTCATCGCTTCGTCATCGGCCTGTGCGGCGACCTTGATTACCACGATCAGCTTGCCGTTTGCCTGCACGGGAACCTCGATCTCGTTCTCCTGGAGGAGTGCGGGATCAGCTACCGGAAAGGGTTGGCGCAGAAGCGTGCCCCTGCCTGCAGCGCCGCTTTCCGTTCCTGCAATCAGCCCGAATCCCAGCTGCTCCCACAGTTCCGCCGCAAGAAATGGAGCAAATGGCGCCAACAGCAGTGTCAAGGAACGAAACAGTTCGGCAACCGCGGCTGCAGGCACCTCGCCTGCGTCGAGCCTGCCTTCCGCTGCGGAGATCTCATTGACCAGGATCATGATCGCGCTGATGGAGGTGTTGAAGTGCCACCGGCCGGAAAAGTCTTCCGTGATTTTGGCAATGGTCTGGTGCAAGGTACGCAGCAACGCCGTTCCGGCATCGGTGGGCGCACGGGAGGCTGCTGCCTGCATCGGTTCCGTTGCGGCAACCGGACCCGCCGCCGCTGTAGAACGCACCAGCGGCGCATACCTGGTCGCCAACCGGTACACACGCGCTAGAAACCGGCTCACGCCGGCTACGCCATCTTCCTGCCACTCGAGTTCGCGGTCCGGCGAGGTGGCAAACAGCGCATACATCCGCGTCGCATCCGCGCCATATTTGCCGATCATCTCGTCGGGGCTCACCACATTGCCCTTCGACTTCGACATTTTCGCGCCGTCTTTGATCACCATGCCCTGCGTGAACAATCGCTCCGCCGGCTCACTGTTTGCAATCAAGGGCTGGCCGTTCACCTCGATATCGCGCATCACTCTGGTCCAGAAACGCGAATAAATGAGGTGAAGAATGGCATGTTCCACCCCACCGATATATTGATCGATCGGAAACCAGTACTTCGCCCTGGCCGGGTCAAACGGCAGCGCGGCGTTATGCGCATCCGTGTAGCGATAAAAGTACCAGCTTGAATCGACAAAGGTATCCATCGTGTCGGTTTCGCGCCGCGCCGGACCGCCACAGACCGGGCAGGTCGTGTCGACAAACGCGGACAGCCTTGCCAGGGGCGATCCGCCCTCCTGCGTAATCGTGACCTCTTCGGGCAACAGCACCGGCAAAGCGGATTCCGGCAACGGCACGACCTCGCCCGGCGCGATGCCCGCATGACCGTTGGTGCAATACACCATGGGGATCGGTGTACCCCAGTAACGCTGGCGGCTGACACCCCAGTCTTTCAGACGAAAGGTGACGGTGCGCTTGCCAAAGCCATGCTGTTCGGCATGGCGCCCCATCTTTTCCTGCGCTTCCAGACAGGCCTCGCCGGTCCACTCGCCGGAATTGATCAGCACCGCTTCCTCATCCCCGAGGTACGGCAAAGCCAAGTCGCCGCTCGTGTCTTCCGCTCCCCCTGAGACCGTTGGGGCCACCACACGCCTGATCGGGAGACCGTATTTGGTGGCAAACTCAAAATCACGGGCATCATGCGCGGGCACGCTCATGATCGCCCCGGTGCCGTAGTCGGCCAAGATGTAGTTCGCCACCCAGATCGGCACCGTTTCGTCAGTGAACGGATTGACCGCATGGTGCCCGGTGAAAACCCCATGCTTTTCAATATTGCCCATGCCATTGCCGGGCTCGCCGGCTTCTTTCGCTGCGGTTTGCTGCGCGACCATGGCCTCCACCTCACGCCTCAGCTCGGCATCGTGCGCAGACCACTGCTTCACCAGTTCGTGTTCGGGTGCGAGTTGCAGGCTGGTGGCCCCGAAGATCGTGTCCACGCGCGTGGTGAAAACGGTGATTCCGGCCGTTTCTGCGCTTGTTGCCGAAGGATAGTCGTGAGACCCACGAGCGGGGATCTGGCCGTCTAACCCGCTGCGAGCCATGAGGTCTGCGGCCATCGCGCCCCCATCGTCCTCCTTGCGGTCCTTTGCACCCTGGACCGGGAACAGCACCTCTGTGCCTTCGCTGCGGCCAATCCAGTTGCGCTGCATGGTGCGCACCTTTTCAGGCCAGCCGGGCATGGTGTCTAACCCGTTCAGCAGTTCATCGCCATATGCCGTGATGCGCAAAAACCACTGCACCATCTCACGCTGTTCTACAAGGGTATCTTCATGCCGCCAGCAACAGCCGCCGACCACCTGTTCATTGGCCAGCACCGTGGCGCAGCGCGGGCACCAGTTCAGCTTGGACGTCTTGCGATACGCGAGCCCGCGCTCAAACATTTTCAGAAAAAACCACTGGTTCCAGCGGTAATATTCCGGCAAACAGGTGGCGAGCTCGGTTTGCGCCCAGTCATAGCTCAGGCCCAGGCGCCGCATCTGCACCTTCATCTGCTCGATATTGCGCAGCGTCCAGGCACGCGGCGGCATGTTGTTCTTCAACGCCGCATTTTCCGCCGGCAGCCCAAACGCATCCCATCCCATGGGGTGCAGTACGTTGTAGCCGCGCATCCACATGTAGCGCGCCAACGCATCGCCGATGGCGTAGTTCCGTACATGCCCCATATGCAGCTGCCCGCTCGGGTAGGGCAGCATCTCGAGGCAGTAAAACTTGGGCCTGCCGCCGGTGTGGTCGTCCGCGCGGTACAGCGCGTGATCGGCATCCCAGCGCGCCTGCCATTTGGGTTCGATCTCTCCCGGCGCATAGCGCCCTTGTTCCGGCGCGTAGCCCCCCTGTTCCGGCGATGTGGCGTTCGTGTCCTGCATATTGGCTCCATTGTAATGAAGCGGCAAAGGGCATTGTTGTCGGAGCGACAACCCGGTCGCGCGCAATTGCCTCTTATCGTTAGGCGGCTTACCGGACAAGCAGCGCTTGACCATGCCGACAGCCCAAACTTACGTACCTGCCATCCAGGAATCTGCGCACCTCTAACCCAAGATCGTTAACCCCAAGATCGCCAACCCAGACTGCTCAAGGAATCTCCTTCCCATGTATTACACCGATAAAAAGCTCCAATGGAATGTCCGCGTCGATAAGCCGAACCCCATCTTTGCTCGCATGCTGCAACAGGCCATCGGCGGCGTTGAAGGCGAAATCCGCGTTTGCATGCAGTACTTCTTCCAGGCCTGGGGATCGCGGGGCCCGGCCAAATATCGCGACATGCTGCTCAACACCGCAACCGAAGAGATCGCGCACATTGAGTTTCTCGCGACCGCTGTTGCCATGAACCTTGAAAAAGCACCTGTTTCGCTGCAGGAAGAGATTTCCAAGGATCCCATCGGCGGTTCCGTGCTCAATGGCATGGACATGCGCCACATCCTCTCAACCGGGCTTTCGGCATATCCCGGCAACTCCAATGGTGTGCCCTTCGACATGTCGCACATCTATGCCAGCGGTAACCTCGCCGGCGACATGTACTGCAATGTGGCCGCAGAAGCGACCGGCCGCACTCTGGCCGCGCGGCTTTACCATGCAACCGACGATGACGGCATGAAGGAGATGCTGGCCTTCAACATCGCCCGCGACACCATGCACCAGGAACAGTGGCTCGCGGTGCTCGAAGAGCTCGGTCCGTCCCATCTTCCCGTCCCGAACTCGTTTCCGCAGTCGATGGAAAACAAGGACTTCAACTACAGCTTCCTTATCACGACGATGCAGGGTGTGGGCAACCAGGAAAATCAGCCCTGGACCAGTGGTCCGGCTCCCGACGGCAAGGGCCAGTTCAACACGCAACTTGCATCCCCGCTCGGCGAAGAACCCAACCTCGGCTTTGGCCGCCCGGATACCTTTGGCCAAAAAGAGCAATCGATTGGTACGCCTTCGGGCATGCTGAACAAGGTCAAGGACAGCTTGAGCAACCTGCTTTAAGAATGGTTCGAGCAGCACAAAGGCCGCTGCGAAAAGCAGCGGCCTTTGTGCTGCTCACAAACCCGAGCCTGTCGTTCGGCTGCAGCATTCAATGGGCCAGCATGGCGATATCGTCCAATGCGCCTCGTGTGCACATACGATAGATCCCACCCTGCGTGTTGCTACAAGACCAACCTGCTCCCAGAAATGCGGCGGTCGTATGGCCGCCGTGCTCCCGATTCGGACTGAACAACGCCACGCCCGACCGGTCCAGCACGGCACTGCGCACCAGGGAAGACCGATTCAGCGCACCCACCAGCAGATACGGTGAATTCGCCAGCAGAGGCGGCAGATGGGAGCCCGGCAGCGCAGCCGTCGGCGCTAAAGGAATGATCGGCGAATCGAGCCAGGGGGCGTTTACCAGAATGCCGCCATTGGCACGCAAAAGCGTCACCGTTTCCCAATAAAACGGATCCCATGGCGGCCCAGCCCAGGTGTACTCCCGTGGTTTGCCGCCATCGAGCACCATCGAAAGCTGCCCTTGCAACGGAAGCTTTGTGTGCGCCAGTTGGGCGTCGCGCTCGGCGAACGGACGCAGCGTACAGTCTGCCGTATGCAAAATCAGCACCGTGGCGCATACCGCGAAAACACCCGCCACAGCATCAGCCCATCGGCTTCGGTCTTCTCGCATGCGCAGTTGTTTCGGAAACCCGCCGCATGCCGGTGCCGAGCCGCTATTTACTTTGGGCTCCCAGGCGCAGGCCGCCAGCAGCAACATAAGCCACAGCAGAATGGTCAGCCGCTCGGTGAAATAGTAAGCCCCGCTGAGGTCGGATGGAAGCATCGGAAGCAAGGCAAGCAGGCAAGCGCAAAACACCAGCATACTGTCCCCGGAAGTCCATAGTCTGGGAGTCCAAGGTCCGGCGGTCCATGGTTCAGACGTCCATGGACCGGCGGCCCGACGGCGGCGGAACTGCAGGATGGCCAGCACGAGAGCTGTCCCTGCAATTAGCAAGAGACAACCGCGATACACCCTGATCTCCCACCATCGCCCGTACAACAACTCCAGATTTTTAACTGTGGCGATGTCCTTCAACCGGCGCACAATCTGTTCCGGCAAGGTGCCGTGCACGACCGTTCGCTGCGCCAGGGGATGCGCCACCGTGAAAGCCTTGACGTAAAGCAGAGAAACCGAACCGCCGGCCAGAGTCAACCATCCATACACACGACCGCGCCGTTCCACCGGTCCCCAGGACCGTCGGCCGGCAGCATAGCGACAAAGCAGATCCACCGCGCCGAAGCCGAGCACCAACAACAGCGGCACCGGGTGCGTGAGAGTGATCCAGAACATCAGCGCCACAAAGGCGAACCGCTTGCCAAGTGCCGGCGCATTGCCCAATCGCAGCCAAAGCCCGACGCCCCATAGCGCAAAGGAAAACGCAAGGCAGTAATTGGTAAAGCCCATGCCCAGCGCCCAGTTCAACAGCAGCACCGAAGTCAGCAGCGTCATCCTGTCCGCATTGGGGCCGATTGCTTTCGCCGCGTAGCGAAACCCGAACACAAGGGAGACCAGGTACACGCACACCACCACACGATCCGCGGTCAACAGCGACACCATGTGCGAAAACAACAACAAAGCGTAGTAATACACCGCATACGGCGGCAAAAAATGTTTGATGAAAAAGTACGGTCGATAGGCGGATGGTGCGCCGGAAACGAGTTCAGCCATCACACGTGTGTAATACAGGTGTACAGGGCCATCCTGGGAGGGCCATGCCGGCAACGAAAGCACCCAAAGTACATAAGCGCCAAGCACCCCTGCGATAAGCAGCGGAAGGGGGCGACGCAAAGGGTTTGCGATGAAACGTAGGAACATGCTTATCAAAACTGTCTACGCGAAGGCGTTTCGTGACGCCACAAGGGATCGTAAAACTCAAAAGGTGACCGGCAAAGCATTCCTGCACGAACGACTGCACAGTGAATCGCTCGACATCACTTAACGCTACCCATTCGATGCACGAAGACATGCATGCGATAGCTGCTCTTCACGGCTTCGCCGCCGACGCTCGCCTGCATATGCGATACCAAGCATCCGTTGTGCAACGCCAAAGCGTCGCATCCCCTGGAAAAGCCTGCAACAGCGGTTCAGTCTCGTTCCGAGGCACGCGGTCAAAGGCATTCACCCCGAAGAAGTCGACCGAACGCAACGTACGCTGCAAAGCTTCCGGCGACTGCAGCAATGCCGCCTGCACATGCGTCGGCAAGGGTTCTTTCAGTACCTCAATTTGCATCTCCGGCAGCGCCGCCGCCGGTCCCACGGGCAAAATCGTCACCTCACTCCAGGGCGCGTTGGCCATCATCGCATCGTTGCGGCGAAAAAGATGCATCAGCGCCCAATAGGTTGGATTCCATGCCAGCCCTTCCTGCGCGCCGCCTTTGGGTTCGCGAGCGTCTTCCATGAGGAAGCCGACCTGGTGCGACAGGGTAGGCGGCGTCCGTTCCAACGCAAGCATCATCTCTGCCGGCGGCCGCAGCAGGCGAGTGGAGGCACGCAACAAGACCGCCTGCCATAGCAGCACGGACACGCAAATCAACCCCAACAAGGGCGCGGCTGCTTTTTGCCGTACCGGCCTCCATCCGCTCGCGGCCAGCAAGCCTGCCAGCCAGATGCAAATGACCATGCGGTCCGCAAAAAAATACGATCCATTCAACTGCGCCGGGAAAAACGGCAATCCCACCAGGAGCACAAAGCCGATGGCAAGGAACGTGTCCCCGATCGACCAAACGCCCCGCTTGCGATTCCGTAGTCTTTGCTGCACCGCGAGCGCAAACGGTACAGCAAGCATCACCAGCAACCCTGTCCGATAAACTGCAATATCCAGCCGCCTGCCTAACAGAAAAGCGACGCCATATTCGCGCGCATAGGCGCTTGCACGATGCGCTACACCGGCCCAGAAAGACACGGCTCCTGGCAAACCCTGCCGATCCTGCTGCAAAGGATGCCCTGTCGCAAACAGCTTCACATACAGCAGATTCAAACAGGCCAACGCCAACGTGCCTACATCTGCCTTGCCTGCCGCCGGCCAGGCCGCACGACCTTGACGACGGAAGCATTGCCCAAATCGCACCGCCAGCAACAAACCCGCAACTGCCAGCATCAGCAGCAACGGCACAGGATGCGTGAGCATGGTGAGGGTGGTCAGGAACACAAAGCCGCAGCGCTTTGTGAGTGCCCGTTGCCCCAGAATGCGTACCCAAAGTCCGACCGCCCACAGACTGACGGCAAGCGCCAGACAGAAGTTCACAAACCCCATGCCCAGCGACCAGTTCAACAATAAGGAAGTTGCCCCCATCGTTGTCCACTCGCCTGCGTCTCCGATTCCCCGTGCAAGATAGCGAAATCCCAGCACAAAACAAAGAAAATACAGGCAGATCATCAGGCGGTCCGCCAGCAACAGCGGCACCCCTTTGCTCAGCAGCCACAAAGCGTAGTAATAAAGCGAGTACGGCGGCAACACATGTTGCAGGCGGAAAAAATGGCAATACGTCGGATCGTGATGCCCGAGCAGCTCGCTTAAAACATGCACATAGTACAGGTGCGCAGGGCCGTCCTGCGAGGGAAAGCACGGCAACGCCAGCATCCACACCACATACACGGCGAGGATTAACAGCGTAGTCCGGATGGCTAGTCGCGACGACACGAGGCTACAAACCCGCAAACTTAATGGCTGAGCAGATACGTCTTGTAAGACGGATCTTCATGCAAATGCGAGCTCGGCTCATCGTTGAAAATCGCTGGTTTGCTCAATCCAGCTTTGTGTAAACGAAACTGCATGGCCGTCTTCATCACGCCCATGCCGTAGGTGCAGCTGCGGCGAAAATTGATGGAAGACGCATCGTCGAAATACTTGGTCGGACAGGAAACCTCGCCCACACGAAACCCGAAGTGCACCGCCTGCGCGATCATCTGGTTGTCGAAGACGAAATCGTCCGAGCAATTCAGCAACGGCAACCGCTGCAGCACTTCTCGACTCCACGCACGGTACCCCGTGTGGTATTCCGAAATCTTTTGCGACAACAGTAAATTTTCCGCAAAGGTCAGCGCACGGTTTGCGACGTATTTATATAACGGCATGCCACCGGCCAGGGCGCCGTTGCCCAGGATGCGCGAAGCAAGCACAAAATCGAACTCGTCATACGCAATCATCGAAGCCATCGCCGTCACCAGCTTCGGCGTGTATTGGTAGTCGGGGTGCAACATCACCACCACATCGGCGCCGCGCGCCAGCGCCACGCTGTAGCAGGTCTTTTGGTTGCCGCCGTAGCCTCGATTTTTTGGGTGCTGAATGGTGACCAGGCCCAGCTCGCGGGCCAGTACGGCCGTGTGGTCCTTGCTGGCGTCGTCGGTCAAAATGATGTCGTCGACGATCTCATGCGGCACTTCGTCGATGGTGCGTTTCAACGTTTTCGCCGCGTTATAGGCCGGCAACACCACTGCAATACGTCGGCTGTTCAGCATCTTTGCGCCACCACTCCTCAATTCGGTTCCACTACCGGTTGGTTCCCACACCGGCAGCTTATAGCTGCGAACGTGCAAACGAAAGGCACCTAATCATGGCATAAATCCCGGGGCTTGCAAAACGGAAAGTCACGGCTGAGCAAAGCGTACCTCGCACGGTACGGGTACCGGATTCATGCGCATGCACCGATCACGCGGCAAGGCTCTGCGTACCGATAAGGGAACCACCAAGAGACCACCAGGGGAACCAGCAAGGGAACGATCGGCGGGCCTGCTGACGCCAACGTCAGAGGAGCTTCGGTTACAGTGGAAAGCAGCGTTCTCAAGAGGGCAAGCATGCTTCGCAGATCGACCTTTCCCTGGTTTGGGCGTTTTTGGTTTGGGCCTCTTTTTTGTGCCCTTGGCTTGGCCGTTGCTGTTCTTCTTGCCCGTCCTTTTGTCGAGATGGGCTTCAACGACGATTGGTCCTACATCTGGTCTGCCAGGGTATTCGCGCAAACCGGGCGTATCGCCTACAACGGCTGGGGCGCCATGATGCTCGGCTGGCAACTGCCCCTCGGCGCACTCTTCATCAAGCTCTTCGGGTTCTCTTTCACGGCCGTGCGAGTTCCGGTATTTTTGCTATCGCTAGCAACCGCAGCTCTGCTGCACCGGGTCATTGTCCGATGTGGCGTTAGTGAACGCAATGCCACTTTTGGAACACTGCTGATCACCCTTTCCCCCCTGTTTTTGCCGCTCGCTTTTAGCTACATGTCGGATATTCCGGCGTTTTTCTGCATCCTGCTGTGCTTCTATGCCTGCTTGCGCGCTATGGAAGGTCAAACGGCCCGAAGCGTGCTCGGGTGGCTCGCCTTTGCTGCGGTGTCCAATGTGCTCTTGGGCACCGTGCGGCAGGTTGCCTGGTTAGGTGCTTTGGTCGTGGTGCCCTCGGTTGCCTGGTACCTGCGCCGCCGCCGCGGTGTTGTCCCACTCGGCATCGGTCTTTGGGTCGCCTCAGCTGCCGCGATCTATGCCTGCTTGCAATGGTTTTACAGGCAGCCGTACACCTTTCAGGAAAACCTGCGCGCTGCCGCCCGAGCCCCGTTGCGCAACGACGTGCATTGCCTCATGATCACCGTTTTTTGCGCGACTCCCTTGATGATTGCGTTCCTTTGGAAATTTCCTTTTCGCCAGAAACCGATCACTGTCTTTGCCATGCTGCTCGTCATCTTCGTGTATTTTTTCAGTATTTACATAAAGACGAATGCTCCCCCAAACTGGCTCGCCCCTTTCTCCGGCGACTCGTTCACGGCCGTGGGATTCAACGTGCCGACGACCCTGATGGGCACACGACCCGATGTGATGCGACCTGCTACCCGCATCGTGCTGACGGTTGTCACCCTGGTCTCGTTCGTGGCTTGCATCTCTACAGCCCTCGCAAAAACATCTCAGTTTCAAGAAGAAGAACCGAGCCGCACCGGAACGCGTCACCTTCCATGGCAAGCAATCGGCTGGCTTTTTGGCCCATATTTGCTTGCGTATCTCGCTCTGGTCACCACACGCGAGATTATGTTCGATCGCTACTGGCTCTTACCCTTCTTCGTTCTCACCATAGTTCTGCTTCGCCTTTACACCGAGCACGTCGGGTCGCGCCTTCCAATCGTAAGTTCTATCGCTCTGGCCTTCATGGCTGTATTCATGATCGCGAGCGATCATGATTTCTTCGCCACCTTGCGTGCCCGTCAACTTGCGGCGCTCACGCTGCAGCAGGCCGGCGTGCCTCGCACGGCGATGTACGCCGGCGTCGAATATGACGGATGGACTGAATTGGAAGTGAAGGGTCACGTCAAGAATGATCGCGTATCGCACAAGCCGGTAGCCTCGTTCCACTTCGGCAGTTGCCATCCCTTCTGGACACAGTCCATGCCGGACATCCATGCCAAATACTTCATGTCGTATTCGCCTCCGTCCTGCGCTGATGCTTCGGCGTACGCTCCTGTGGCGTACAAGACATGGTTGTTTCCGCATACGAGGTATATCTACATTTTGCGCAACTCGCCCCTTCCTTTCCCGAAAGAGGAAAAAGTTCTCCATGAACCTGCCTGATCGCTTGTTCGCTCGTCCTGTCATGCATCATTCAAGCCTTAGAAAATCGGTCCTATGAGAACGATGGCGGCCCCGTCTGACCGCACTTTTGCCGCGGCACCCCGACTTTCACCGTTCTGGTCAGATTTTCTTCTAACCCTGCCATTCGCCGCGTTCTTTCTTGTGCAACTGGCACACCATGAAATGTGGCGTGACGAACTGAATGCGTTCGGCCTTGCCGTGGCCAGCCCTAACCTTTCCACGCTGTTTCTGCGCATGCACTACGAGGTGCATCCGTGGCTTTGGTACGTTCTGCTTTGGCTTGTCGGCAAGATCACACCGTTTCCAATCGGCATGAGAGTTTTGGGCGGCGTTATAGGGCTTGGATCGTACTTCACCATCGGTCTCCGTTCCCCGTTTAACCGTCTCGAAAAAGTTCTGCTCTTCCTTTGCTACTTCGTTTGTTTCGAGTACTCCGTCATCCTGCGCATGTATGGCGTTCTTCTCCTTCTTCTCGTGATCTATCTTTGGCAGTACACGAAAGATGAGCAGGATCATCCCGTGCAGTATGTGCTTTTGGGTTTGATGGCGGGCACCGATCTCACCGGCATCATGCTTTCACTTGCTTTGCTGGTGCAACGAGTGATGCATGCCGGCCTGTTTCACCGGAATCGCGAAGCCGCAGCGCGTCGGAAGATCGCGTTGCCCTCCTTCGCCATTTATGCGATTTTGCTGATGTTTTCCCTCTGGTCCATGTGGCCCGCGAAAGATGTAAGCACCCGGACGACGCCGCTTCCCTTTCAATCTCTCTTCAGCCCCCGGGAGTTCTGGCACGCCGCCCTTGATGCCATCGTGTTGCCGTATTTTGCGACGTTCACCTATAGCGCCAGGTATTACTGGAATGCCATCGCGCCTCATCATCTCCATAAGTTTCCACTAGCCGTGCCCTTTATCCTTTTTGCGTATTGGATTACCTTCCGCAAACGGCTGGACCTGCGCATCCTGATGGCGTTGAGCATCGCCATGATCATTTTGTTCATCGATTTCGTTTACCGCGGTGCGAGTATGCGTCATTTCGGTGTGACATTTTTGGCTTTTTTCGCGGGCATCTGGATCCTGCGTGCGTCCGGGGAAAGCCTGTCCGGCTGGGCCTATGCCCTTCTACTGCTCACCGCATTTACAGGCGTGGAAGCGAGCCTCAAGCAGTGGCAACGCCCATTTTCCAACGCGGAAAACGCAGCTGTCTGGATACAACATCACCCGGAAGGCGCTCTTCCGCTCGCTGGAAGTCCTGATACAAGCGTGATAGGCGTTGCTGAAATACTGCACCGGCCGATCTATTTGTTGGACTGCCGCTGCGAACGAACTTTTCTGCTGTTTTCCAAAGAGCGGGATGATTTCAACAAGCGCCAAATTCCGGAACGCTTGCAAGAAGCTGTCGGGGTTCGAGAAAAATCGCCAGTGTTATACGTCGGAGATGTAGCGTTCAAACCCGACCAGATAGCCGCGCTGGAACGCCTGCATCTGCATGTAGAACCGCTCGCGGCCTTTGAGGGCGCACCGGTGTTCGAGGAGGATTTCTTTCTTTTTAAAATCACGCCGCAGCAGCCTTGACCTATGGGCTGCACACGCCTGAGCGATCCGGCTCGCGGCCTTCTGCCAGCTCGGCTGTTTCAATCTGCCGAGAGTGCTTGCAGCGCCGCAACATTGCGCTGCGCATCCCCTGGTTCCTCCACAGGCGTTTCGGCGATAAAGGCCGCATGGGCGAAGCGGGCATCGTGGAGCAGGCGCCGAAACGCCGCGGCCCCGAGCGTGCCTTCCCCGATGTGTTCATGCCGGTCCAGCTTCGAGCCCATCGGAGCCTTTGCATCGTTGCAATGCCACACCCGCACAGCATCGGTTCCTATAGTCTGCGCGATCTGCCCGACAACGGCCTCGTACCCTTCCGCAGAGACGAGATCATAGCCGGCCACGTGCGTATGGCATGTGTCCAGGCAAACGCCCACGGGCACGTGAGACTTGAGCGCTTCCACCAACTCGGCCACTTGCTCAAAATTGCTGCCGAGCGAAAACTCTGCACCCGCAGTGTTCTCAATCAGCACATGAAAGCTATCGCCTTGCCCGGCACTACCCTGCCAGGCCACACCCTCGGTCGCGCGCGCGATGCCCTCGGCCGCGAGCCGGCGCCCTTCTTCCCGCGTCAAACCTTTCCACGATCCCGGATGCAACACAAGGAACGCCGCGCCCAGCGCGAGCGCGCGTTCCACTTCTCCGCGAAAACCGGCAATGGAATTTACACGCACCGCTTCACTTTGCGAACACAAGTTGATGAGGTAACTAGCATGGATCACAAGCGGGTTCATGTCATGCGCTCGCAGTTCCGCACGCATCTTTTGTGCATCTTCCAGCTTCACCGGTGCGTTTTTCCATGCGCGTGGACTGGCTGAAAAGATCTGCAAGGTGTTCGCGCCTGCTTCAACGGCCCGCTGCACCGCTGTCCAGCACCCGCCCGCGGTTCCCACATGTACCCCGATGCGCTTGCGTGCCATACTTTCAGGCTATCGCATTTCGTACCGGCCCTTCCACGCCCGCGCACAATGCTTGGGACATGGGAAAACCTGCGTACACTGGGCTGGTGCGCAGCATCAACACCCCTCCGCGTTTCGGTGTTCGTCCGGCGGGCATCGCGGCAGCAAGCCTCGTTTTCTTTCCAATATTGCTGTTGTTCGGCCTCCTGCTGCATGTGGCGCAGCCCGTGCCCATGTCCGATGACTTCCTTGCCATTTTGAATTTCAGCCTCCATTGGCGAGCGCAACCGACAGCATTTGCAAAACTGCTGGAGATCATCGCTTCGCAACACAATGAGTACAAGCTCATTGTGCTGCATGCCGTGGTGGCCATGGAGCTCGTCCTCACTGGACAGGTGCACTTCGGTTTTCTGCTTTGGATTGGCAATCTGATGCCTTTAGGCGTCGCCTGCCTCTTCTGGCAACACCTGTTTAACGACATGCGCGACCCGGTACGACGGCTCTTTCTGTTCGCGCCCGTCGCCTGGCTTTTGTTTCAGCTGAATTATGCGGAAAACTTCGATTGGGCGATGTGCGGCTTGCAAACCATGCCCGTACTTTTGTTCTCGATTGCAGCGCTGCATTTTGTCATGCGCCGGACGCGGCTTACCCTGGGGGCTGCTTGCGTTTGTGCTGTGTTGGGCTGCTTTTCCTCAGGAAACGGCTTCTTGATGGCGCCGATCGGCTTTGTGTTGCTGCTCAAGATGCGGCGTCGGCGTGCCCTCGCGCTTTGGATGGCTGCCTACGCGCTTGCCCTGGCGGCTTACCTTTACCGCTACCATTCTTTCCAGCCGCCCGACTACAATCCGCATACCCCATGGCTGCGCAAAGTGCACTTCTATTTTTCCTTCGTGGGAGCGGCCGCGGAAAATATGCACCACCTGCCTTTTCGCAACTCTTCAGTCATTCTGGGCATGTTGCTTTTCATCATCGTCGTGATCGCAGGGATGCGGCACAGCTACCGGGAAGATCCCTTCTTTTTCTGCATAGCGCTATGGTGTCTTTTTACCGCTGCCGTCGTCACGCAAAAGCGTGTCGGTGCCGGCGAAACGCTTGCCCTTACGTTGCGCTACAAAGTTTATTCCGACCTTCTGCTGATCTCTGGTTACGCTCTTTTCGCCCCGCTGTTGCGCCGCAACGCGAGGCTGTCGCCGCGTGGCAAACGCCTTTGCTACGCGGCAGCGATGGCGGTTCTGATGGGATGGACGTTGATCTCCGATGTCTTCGGTTACCGTTTCCTTCGCGTGCGGGAGCGCAGCACGCAAAGCGCGCTTGCCCGCTTTGCCGCGGACCCGGCGCATCAGGTTCCGGAGATCAGTGCGATCGGTGTGCCCATCGCCGGTGACGAACCGGAGCTCGCGCGACAGATCCTTGTGCGGTGCCTCCACGAAGGGCTGTACACGCTTCCGTCTCAGAAATACTGAGGCCGCTGCAAGGGAATGCAGGGGCAGTTCTCCTGACGACGTAGGCGGAGAATAGCCCCATTTACGCCAGTTTTCTCAAGGAAACTGCCATTCTCAACAGTGTTCGCCGCCACAGTGTCAGGAGAACTGCTTTAATACACGTCGCGCTGATAACGTTTGCTTTTCTTCATCTCTGCAAGGTACGCATTCGCATGGTCCAGCGTGCCGTTGGAGGCCTGGGCGATACAGTCCAGCAGCGCCGTTTCCACATCCTTGGCCATCCGGCTTGCATCGCCGCAGACGTAGAAGTAGGCCCCATTTTCCAGCCAATCGTAAAGCTGCTTGCCGTTTTCGCGCATGCGATCCTGCACGTATACCTTTTTGCCGGTATCGCGCGAAAACGCTGTGTCGAGCTTCTGCAGCGTACCGTCCTGCACCATGCCCTCAAACTGCTGCCGGTACAGAAAATCCGAAACGCGCCGCTGTTCGCCGAAGAAGAGCCACATGGGTCCTTTTTGGCCGAGAGCTTGACGGTGCTCCAGAAAGGCGCGGAAAGGAGCGATGCCGGTACCCGGACCAATCATGATCACCGGGGCATCGGGATCTTCGGGCAGGCGGAACGCATTGTTTTCGTGCAGAAATACCGGCAAGGTGCCACCGACCGGCGCACGCTCGCCGAGATGGCCGGAGCAGACACCCTGGCGGTCCATGCCATGCGCATGGTAGCGAATCACGCGCACCGTCGTATGCACTTCCCCTGGATGCGCGGCCTGCGAACTGGCGATGGAATACATGCGCGGCGTCAAGCGCTGCAGCACATTAAACAGCTGCTGCGGCTCCGTGATGCCGCCAGGAAATTCGCGCGCCAGGTCAACAAATTCACGACCCCAAACATATTCCTCGGCAAGAGCTTTATTTTCCTGGCCCTGCAGCGCCTTCAAACCCTGCGGCACCTGTTCGCCGAAGAGCTTGGCATACTGATTGACGCTGCCGCGTGCGAGCTTGCCGACGCCCAGCCGCGTTGTGAGCGCTTCGTGGAGGTCGATTTCCACCTTGTAATGATCGAGCACACGCTCCGTGCCCGTGTAGCCGAGCACCTCGAGCACATCCATCACTTGTGCTTCACGGTTGGTCGGGTTGATGCCTACCGCATCGCCGGGCGTGTAGGTCATGCCGTCTTCAATCGCGAGCTCGATGTGGATGGTTTCTTTTTCGCTTTCAGGGCCGGTCAAGCGCTCGTTTACCAGCACACGGGACGCATATGGCTGGTTGCGGGTGTACTTGGTTGCGTGGGGCTTGCTGGTCGTGGGGATAGCTGTCGCGGACGGTTCGGCAACGGCGGTGGCAGTCTGTTCGCTCATCACTGTCTATTGTAAAACGATGCGGTGAAGCGCTGCCAATGCCTTCGAGCCGTTAATAAACCCTACGGCAGCAACACGACCGTGCTCGAAGCGGTGAGTTGATACACCGCCAGCCAGGTTTGCTGGTACGCATTCAATGCATTCGAGGTTGAAGAACGCGCATCGCGCAGCGAATCCAGATAATCGATGAGCGCCAGGCCCCCGTGATCGAACGCATAGCGTGCAATGGACAACACATCGGCACTTTCATCCAGGTAATGATTGCCGAAGCGATCGGAAAGCGTTTTCGCTTGCACATAAGCCACAAACGCCTGGTCGACATCGGAAACAAGCTGGTTGCGCACAGCTGTCACGTTCAGCTGCGCGGCATCAATGGAAAGGCGAGCCGTTTCTTTATTACCCTGGTTCTTGTCGAAGATCCGCAAGGGAAAATTGACGTTGAACCCCAGGGTGTTTTGATTCAAGGCCGAACCGTCGGGATTTGTTCCTTCCGGTGTGCGGTCGTATTCGAGTTCAAGCGTCGGGTCTGCCGTTCCGTTGGCGATGGCGAGCCGATACGCCGCCTGCGCGGCAACAACGCCGGACTGCGCGGCCGCCAGGTCGGGCCGCGCCACCAGGGCTTGTTGAATGAACTGCTCACGCGTTTGTGTTACCGGAGGCGGAACGATAGCGCCGGTAATGTCGAAGGTCGTCGACGGTTGCGCGACACCGAGCAAGGTTTGCAACTGGTCGGAAGCCTGTTGCACGGCGATCCGGCTGTTTGCGACATCGGATTCGAAGTTGCCCAGCTGCAAGTCCAGGCGTTCGAAGTCGAGCTTGCCGAGGTCCCCCGCCTTGAAGCGATCGTTGGCGATCTCCACTTCGCGGCTGAAATCGGCAAGTTGCGCCGTCGACAAATCAAGCGACTGCTTGGCGAAAAGCATATGCGTGAAAGCCGTTTGCACCTGCAGAACCGTTTGCCGAACGGCATCCTGCAGTTGTGCGGCGGTTTGCGCGGTGGTGGCGCGCGCGTCTTCGATACGATATGCCCGCTTGTTGCCGCGCTCGAACAAACGAGACAGCTGAACCGAGTAAACGTATGGGTTGCCTGCGTTGGCTGAGGTTTCCGTCACCTCCGTGCCCACGACGCCCAGGTAAGGGTTCGCCCGAACAGCCGCCTGGATTTCCTGCGCGCGCACGCTGCGCAGGTTGGCGTTTGCCGCCAGCAAGGTGGGATTGCTCATCCGTGCGCGCTCAACGGCCTGCTGCAAGGTGAGCGCCCCCGGCTTGGCCGGTGGCGGCTTGCGCGGATCGCTGGCCGGCGAGGCCGAAGCGGCATAGGCCTGCGCCCCGTTCTGCGTGGCACTATTTTGTGCAGCACTATTTTGTGCGGCGCTTTGTCCACCGGGTGCCCCGGGCGCTGCCGGAGCGCCAGCCGCATTGCCGCCATGAGCGCCGCCGGTGCTGCCGCCTGCTTGACCGGCCCCTTGGCCGCCTGCTTGACCGCCCGGGGCAGACCCGGAAGCGCCTTGGCCACTGGCCGCGCCGGCGGCTCCGCTGCCCGCCGCCCCCGCGCCGCCCGCCTGCGCCAGCGCGGGTTGTGCCAAACCGCACATCAGCTGCAAGGCGGCCGCGAAGGCAAACAAGCGAAGATGTGCGGCGCGGCTTTGAAAACGTCCGTTCATTGCTCAAACTCCGCATCCGCCGCCGGCAAAACATCGGTCGGCCGCGCCACCCAGACATACAGCGTGGGCAGCAGAAAAATATTGATAATCAACGCACCCATCAGCCCGCCCACGATGACGATGGCGAAGGGCCGCTGCGAATCGGAGCCGATGCCATGCGAAAGCGCCGCGGGCAAAAGGCCCAGCATCGCCACCAGCATGGTCATCAGGATGGGCCGCAGGCGTAGAACGGCGCCTTCCACTGCGGCTTCGAGCACCGTATGACCGTTGACCCGCAACTGGTTCATATATTCCAGCATGATGATGCCCGTCTGCACGGAAACGCCGAACAACGCCAGAAAGCCCACGCCCGACGAGACAGAAAAATGCGTGTGCGTCAGCAACAGCGCGATCAGCCCGCCAATAGGGGCCATGGCCACATTAGCCAGGATGAGCGTTGCCCATTTCCCCGAATGGAACATGCTGTAAAGGATGATGAAAATAATCAAGATCGTGATCGGCAGCACGATCAACAAACGACGCGTGGAGCGCTGTTGGCTGGCGTATTCTCCCGCCCAGTCCAGGCTGTAGCCCGTGGGCAGTTTCACGTCATGACCCACCTTGCGGATGGCTTCTTCCACCGTGGAGCCAAGATCGCGGTTGCGCACGGAATACTTGATCGCCACGTAACGCGTGCCGTTTTCGCGATAAATCTCTTCCGCTCCGTCGGTGGTGTCCACCTTGGTCACCTGTGCGAGCGAAACACGCTCGCCGGAAGGGGATACGAGCCGGATATCCTGAATGGCTTCGGGCGTGGAACGGTATGGTCCCGCGTAGCGCGTGGTTACGTCATACCGCGCTTCGCCGTCCAGCACCTGCGTGATCGCGTTGCCGCCCACCGCTGTTTCAATGGCATCCTGGACGTCGGCGACGTTGATGCCGAAGCGCGCCGCGGCTTCGCGGTCGACCACGAAGTTCAGATTGGGCTGCCCGATCACGCGAAATAATCCCAGATCAGCCACCCCGCGCACGCTCGACATCACGCTGACAATCTGCTCACCTTTTTCTTCCAGGGTCTTCAGATCTGTCCCGTAAAGTTTTACCGCGAGCTCTCCCTTGACACCCGAAACGGCTTCTTCCACGTTGTCTGAAATCGGCTGGGAAAAGTTCCAAATGACGCCGGGAATATGATTCAGTTGCCGGTCCATGGCGCCGATCAACTCTTCTTTATCTTCACGGAAAACCGGCCGCCACTCCGCTTTCGGCTTCAGGTCAACATAGTATTCCGTGTTGAAAAATCCGGTTGAATCTGTGCCATCATCGGGCCGCCCTGTTTGGCTGACCACTTGCACCACCTCCGGAAAACTCGCCAACAGAACGCGGGTGCGATCGGTGACATGTTTACTTTCCGCCGGTCCGGTTGAGGGCGCCAAGGTACCGCGTACCCAGATCGCGCCTTCGTCCAGATGCGGTAGAAACTCCGATCCGATGATGCCGGAAGAAATGAGCACACCCGTGAGCACAAGGGCCGCTACAGCACCGCCGGCGGTCATGCGCGGGCGCTGGATGTGCCAGGCCACCAGACTCCGGTACCGTGCCGTTACCCAGCGCAGCAGAGGATTTTCCCACTCCGAAGTACCGTTGCGGAAGAAGAAACTGGCCAGCACCGGCGCAATGAGCATGGAAAAGATGAGCGCTCCTGCCAAGGCAAACGCCACCGTCCAGGCCATCGGTGCGAACAAACGGCCTTCCACCGATTGCAGGGTAAAGATGGGCAGGTACGCCGTGATGATGATGCCGATGGCAAAAAACACCGGCCGTTGCACTTCATGGGCGGCATCGCGGATCTGCTCAAGCACCGGCTGATCCGGCCGGCGGCGATGGCTGAGATGGCGCACGATGTTTTCGATCATCACCACAGCGCCGTCAACGACCATGCCGAAGTCCAATGCGCCCAATGACAGCAGATTCGCCGGAATATGCCGCAAGTCTAGACAGATGGAAGCAAATAAGAGGGCAAACGGCACCGTGAGCGCCACGATAAAGGCACCGCGGAAGTTCCCCAAAAAGAGGAACAGGATGATGACCACAAGAATGATGCCTTCGGTCAGGTTGTGCAGCACGGTATGCGTGGTCAGGTGCAACAGGTTCGAGCGATCAAGGAACGGCACGACGCGCACACCCGGGGGCAGCACATGCGCATTCAGGTCGTCAACCTTGGCGTGAATGCCTTCAAGCGTCGTGTCGGAATTTTCACCCTTGTGCAGCAGCACCACGCCTTCCACAGCGTCTTCATTGTCAGCAAGCTTGCCATCGGGCCGGCGGGCAGCTTTACCGATCTGTCCGAGGCGAATCTTTGGCCCCTGGATCACGCTCGACACATCGCCCACGGTCAGCGGCGTGCCGTTTTGCGCCTTCAAAGGCACCTTCGCGATATCGTCTGTGGTCTTGAACAGGCCCACCTCGCGCACATTGATCTGCTGCGCGCCCTGCTCGATGAAAGAACCGCCGGCGTTGGTATTGTTCGCAGCGAGCGCTGTTTTCACCTGGCCGATGTTCAAGCCATAGGCAATCAGCTTGTCCGGATCAAGTGTCACCTGATACTCGCGCGTCGGTCCGCCGAAGCTCGACACATCGACCACGCCCGGCACCGTACGGAACTCTTTTTCAAGTGTCCAGTCCTCAATCGACTTCAACGCCATGGTGTCGTATGCCGGATTTGTGCTTTCGAGCGTATACCAGTAAATCTGTCCGACCGGGCTGTAATCACTGCCGATTTGTGGCTGCAGATTGTTCGGCAACGTGACGCCGGCCAGGCGCTCGGAAACCTTCTCACGATTCCAGTTGTCGTCACTCTCGTCATCGAAGGTGAGCGTGATGCTCGACAGCCCAGCCAGGGAAACAGAACGCAAAGCAGAGGTGTGCGGTATGCCGGCGAGGGCAATCTCCAGGGGCACCGTGACCTGCTGCTCTATCTCCTCGGCGGCCCGGCCCGGCCATTGCACGATCACATTGGTTTGGTTGTTGGCAACGTCGGGGTAGGCCTCAACGGGCAGGTTATGGAAGGAGATGGCTCCCCAGATGAACAGCAGAATGGCCGCCACAAGAATGATGAAGCGGTTATCCAGCGCGAAATCGACAAGCTTGCGAATCATGAAATCGTCAGGTCCCTACTGCGCTGTCGCGTTTTCCAGTTCAAGCGCGTTTGAAACCACCTGCTGGCCTTCCTGCACGCCGCTCGTAATTTCTGCCGCATTGCCGGACAAGGTTTGCCCGGCACGCACAGCAACGCGGCGAAAGTTGCCCGTCGTGCCTGCGGGCACGAAGACAAAATCCTGGTCATGGAGGTGCAGAATGGCATTGGCTGGCACCACCAAAGCCGTTTGCGGCTTTGCCCCATGAAAAGTTGCGGTGGCAAACATGCCGATCCGCAGCGTTTGACCGGGGTTCGGCACCTGGATGCGCACCTTGGCCGTGCGCAGCGACGGATCCAAAATGGCCCCGATATTGGCGATGGTGCCGGTGCGCGGCTTGCCGTCCGCAAAGGCATTCAGACGGATCTCGGCATCTTCCCCCAGGTGCACCTGCGCGAGATCGTTCTCATACACATCGCAAACCACCCAAACGTGTGTGAGGTCGGCGACCGTCAAAGAACCGGATGCCCCGGTCACCGTTAAACCGGCGGCACCGGCCGCGGTTGTGTTTTGCGCAACGATGACACCGGAGATGGGGGCGTATACCTTTACCGTGTCGCCAGGGTGATTTTTGTCGACGCCCAGAATGCGTAACTGCTGTTCAGCGGCGTTGAGGTCGGCTTTGGCATCGGTTTCGCCGTTTTCTGCCACCTGCAGCTGGCTTTGGGCGATGGCGCCCTTATCGTATAAAAGTTTGTCGCGGGTCAGTGTGGTATTGGCAAGCTGCTCGTCGGCCACCGCTTTCAGGTATGCAGCGAAGGCCGTCGTCACATCGGGCGACTGCACCTCCATCACCAGCTGACCCTTGTGCACCACATCGCCCAGGCCGACATGCAGCGCAGTCACCCGGCCGTTGGCAATGGACAGCACGGGCAGTTCGCGCGAAGGGTCGGGCTGCACCTGGCCTGTAACATTGAGCGTGCTGAACGCCGACCGCTGTGCCACCGCCACCAGGGGAAACTGTGCCGGGGTGTCCACGTGCACCTGCGCCGCCTGGCCGGTAGCGACCACCTGCGGCGCGGTGGGCGGCGCCTCGGCGGCTTCGCGCCCAGGTGCTTCCTTGGCACGGCAGCCCGCCATGCCAAACACGAGTGAAACCCCAAGGAGCACAAAGGCTGATCGGAGACCGGGGTTCCCCACTTTCTCCACAGCGCTCACCGTTTCACCGGCTGAAATTCGAATCAAGTCCACCATCTCAGTAAATCACGACGCTTGGCCACCACGCTTAAAACCAGCCGCCTGGCAGCGTCTCTCTGCCCTTGTCTGCGCTTCGCTGCCGCACCTTCTTTCACCTTACGAGAGCAAGGGAAGGGACGGCATAAAGAAAACGATAAAAGCGGAACCCGGGTCAGAGAAAAGCAGTGCACCGCCGTGTCTCCGGAAGGGGCGCTCATGTTCTATAAAAGACGAAGAGGATCGCCAAAGAGATGCAAGGCAGGCAAACAGCTTTCGGCGACGATCCTGGGGAGCCGCGTACAGCCTTTTACGATCCCGCTCGCTCGTACGAGGAGAACTACCAGCACGGCCCGTTCGGCGAAATGCCCGCACCGGTCGCACCGGCCACAGCCGAATCCGGGCCAGTCGAACCCATCAACGCCGAGCTCGGGCCGCCGCATCGCTTTCTCGGCCACCCCGTTTCGCTGCCGTTCGGCATCGCGGCCGGCCCCTTGTTGAACAGGCGCTTCATCCGCGCGGCGCTCGATGCCGGCTTCGATTTGCCCGCCTACAAAACCGTGCGGACCCGTCGCTGGGCTGCCCATCCCTGGCCCAACGTGCTGGCTGTTGAAGTGGACGGCGACCTGCACCCCACCGCCGGCCGTTTGCGCGGCCACACGGACTACACCGCACCGCGGTCGGTGACCAATTCGTTCGGCGTGCCGTCGTTCGATCCAGCGGTCTGGCAACCGGACCTCGCCCAAGCCGTGCAGATGGCCGGACCAGGCCAGGTGGTGGTCGCCAGCTTCCAGGGAACGCCGGGTGAGCGTGGCGGGGTCGCGGAATACATCGCCGATTTTGTACAAGCCGCCCGTCTGGTGCGCGAAACAGGCGCAAAGATTCTCGAAGTCAACCTGAGTTGCCCCAATGAAGGCACCGCCCATCTTTTGTGCTTCGATACCGACCGTGCGACAGCCGTGATTGAAGCCATCAAGAATGAAATCGGCGACGTGCCCTTGATCGCGAAGATCGCGTACTTTCCCGATCAGAGCGCGTTGCGGCGTTTGGTCGAAGGCATCGGCGGCGTCGCTGATGCCATTGCGGCAATCAATACGATCAGCGCGGAGATTGTGAATGAAGCCGGGGAACAGGCATTGCCCGGCGAAGGCCGCCTGCGCTCCGGTGTCGGCGGCCACGCGATTCGCTGGGCGGGGCTGGCTACGGTGGAGCACCTCGCACGATTGCGCGAAGAACTCGGGTTGCCCTTCGGTATTGTGGGTATTGGGGGCATCAGCGAGCCGACCCACTACGCGGCTTACCGTGTCGCCGGAGCCGACGCGGCCATGTCGGCGACAGCGGCCATGTGGAATGCGCGGCTCGCGCGGCAGATCAAACAGCAGCTTGCAAACCTTCGGGAAACCAAGGAGTTGGCACATGCCCGGTGATCCGGTTGACCTCGCAGGCACATCACACGCCGTTGCCGACGCGCTGTTGGATATCGGCGGCGTTGGTTTTTGCCTCGATGCGCCCCTTACCTTTAAATCCGGCATCGTTTCGCCGGTGTACTGTGACAATCGCACCTTTCCTTTCTGGCCTGCGCAGTGGCGCAAGGTGATCGGCGGCTTTGCCGCGTTGATTGAAACAGCGAAGATCGATTTCGACATCTTGGGCGGCATTGAAGCCGCAGGCATTCCGCACTCGGCGGCCCTGGGCTATGCGCTCGAGCGGCCTTCGGTATTCATTCGCAAGCAGCCCAAAGAGCATGGCAAACGCGCACGCATCGAGGGCGGTGATGTTGCGGGCAAACGCGTTCTGCTGGTGGAAGATCTCGTCACGACCGGCAGCAGCAGCCTGTCCGGCGTGGCGGCGCTGCGCGACGCGGGCGCGGTGGTTGCCGATTGCCTGGCAATCATCAGCTACGGTTTCGCGGAAGCGCAGCAGGCGTTTGCCGAAGCCCGCGTGCAGCTGCACCCGTTGACAAACTTCGACGCTGTACTCGCCGGTGCGCTACGACGCGGTTTGCTGGACGCGCATGGCGCCCACGAGATACAGGCATGGCTGGGCGATCCACATGGCTGGGCTTCGCAGCGGGCACAGCAAATACAGCGGGCACAGCCAAAGGAACGCGCATGACCGCGCTTTCGCCCGCGCTCCAAAAGCTCGAAGCGCGCATGGATGCGAGCAGTTCCCTGCTCTGCGTGGGACTCGACCCCGAGCTTGCGAGATTACCGGAACGCTTCCGTCGCGAGCCGCATCCCTTCCTTACATTTTGCCGTTGGATCATCGAACAAACAGCTGCGTTCGCATGTGCTTTCAAACCCAACACCGCGTTTTTTGAAGCACACGGTGCACGCGGCTGGGAAGAGTTGCAGATGGTGTTTGCCCATCTGCGCGCAAGCTGCCCCGACCACCTTACGATCTGCGACAGCAAGCGCGGCGACATCGGCTCCACCAACCGCGGGTATGTGCAGGCCGTCTTCGGGGACATAGACGGCGCCAGCGAGGACGCGCTGCATGCCGATGCCATCACCCTGCACCCGTACCTCGGCCGTGAAGCGCTCGCACCGTTTCTCGAACGTGCCGACAAGCTTTCCATTATCCTTTGCCGCACCTCAAACCCGGGCGCAGGCGAGCTGCAGGACCTTCTTGCGGCCGGCAAGCCGCTTTGGCAGCACGTGGCCGAGCGCGTGAGCGGCGAATGGAACACCCACAACAATTGCATGCTGGTCATCGGCGCCACCTATCCCGACGAGATGCGGCGCATACGCGCCCTGGCTCCGGCAATGAGTTTTCTCGTGCCCGGCATCGGTGCCCAGGGCGGCGACCTCGAAGCCACGGTCTGGGCCGGCCTGCGCGCGGATGGCAAAGGGCTCGTGCTGAGCAGTTCGCGCGCGATCCTGTATGCCGATGACCCAGCAAGCGAGGCGCGCCAAACACGCGACGCCATCAACAGCGCGCGGGAGGCTGTGCATGGGGACCGCTGAGGAAGAAATGCAAAACGCACGCGGTCTCTTACGCATTGCAGGCACCATCGTCAACCCTGACCGTCTCTTCCAGGGCGCGGTCGAGATCGACACCACAACCGGGCTAATTACACGGGTGACGCCCCGTATAGACGGCTCTCTCGCGAGCGATCTCGATACGGCGAACTGCCTCATCTTTGCCGGGTTCGGTGACATTCACATCCATGCGCGCGAAGACGTGAGCGGCGCGCAAACCCACAAGGAGGACTTCATCACGGCTTCCGCAGCCGCGGTGCATGGCGGCGTGACGCAGGTCGTAGACATGCCCAACAATCCCACGGCGCCGGTGGACGACGCTCGATATGCTGCCAAGGAACAGCTCACCGGCAAGAGCGATGTGCACGTCACGTTGTACGCAGGCATCGGCCCCGGCACACAACCCTTGCGCCGCCATGTGCCGTATAAGGCCTATATGGGGCCGAGCGTCGGCGACCTGTTTTTTACCTCGCAAGCGCAGCTCGAAGAAACAATGGCCGCTTATCGTGGCTGCAACGTGAGCTTCCATTGTGAAGATCCGGAAATTCTCCATGCCGCGCGCCACGCGCCCACACACGAACAGCGGCGGCCGGCCGATGCGGAAATCACTGCAACGGCCGTTGCCTTGCACCTGATCGAAACCTACGATCTGCAAGGCAAACTGTGTCACTACTCCACGCGTGAAGGCTTAAAGGCGATCCTTGCCGCAAAGGCGCGCGGCGTGCGTGTTACCTGCGAAGTCACGCCTCATCATCTGTTCTTCGACACGTCCATGCTTACGGCGGAAAATCGTATGGCCTTGCAGATGAACCCGCCGCTGCGCACCCGCGAGGATCGCCTTGCCTTGATAGAAGCTTTGCGCGACGGGCACATCGATTACATTGCCACCGACCATGCACCGCATACGCTTGAAGAAAAAAGCATCGGCGCCAGCGGGGTGCCGTTGCTTGACACCTATGGCAGCTTTGCCGCCTGGCTGATGGCCGAACATCACTTCACCCCGCAAGCGATCGCCCGCGTTTGCGCCTTTAATCCCGGCCGCTTTGTTCGGGAGTTTCTACCCGCGAACTTCGGTGAGGGCTACGGCTGTATCGCTCCGGGATACGTGGGTTCTTTAACCGTTCTTGACCTTTCCACGCCCTACACTGTCACGCGAGAAAGTGTGCACACGCGCTGCGGCTGGTCGCCGTTTGAGGGCTACACCCTGCCCGGCAGCGTGCGCTATACCGTTCTGCGCGGAGTGGTGTACAACGCAAGCTGAGACCACGCCATGCCTGAACTGTCGCACCTTATTCGCGCTTCACAACTTTCGCCCGCCCTGTTGACGGACCTTTTCACGGCAGCCGATCGCCTGGAAGACGACGACCGCCGCCGCCGGCTGTTTCCGGTGCTGCAGGGCCGCATCCTGGCCACCTTGTTCTACGAACCCAGCACGCGCACCCGCCTGAGTTTCGAAGCGGCGATGCAAAAGCTCGGTGGCAGTGTTCTGTCTGTGGAGAATGCACGCGACAGCTCTTCCGCAGTCAAAGGCGAAAGCATCGCCGACACCGTGCGCGTGGTGGCGGGCTACGCCGACGCGATCGCGATTCGTCATTTTGATGAAGGCACCGCCGCCGCGGCCGCGGCCAGTTCGCCCGTGCCCGTCATCAACGCCGGTGACGGCATCGGCGAGCATCCCACGCAGGCGCTTGCCGATGGGTACACGATCCATCGCGAACTAGGCCGCCTTTCCAATTTGCATGTCACCCTTGTGGGCGACCTGCTCAACGGCCGCACCATTCATTCACTTTTACCGTTGCTGGCGATGTACCCCGGCCTTACCCTTTCTCTCATCTCGCCGCCTTCACTGCGGCTGCCCGCACGCTACACGGACGCGCTCGCGGCGCAAGGCATTCCCATCCGCACCGCCGATGTTTTGGATGGAGAAGCCAGTGAAGCTGATGTCGTGTACGTTACGCGCGTGCAGGGCGAACGCTTCACCTCCCCAGCTGCCTATGAGGCAGTGAAAGATGCGTATGTGCTCAATGTGCGTATTGCGGAGCAGCTGAAACCCGGAGCCGTCATCATGCATGCACTGCCCCGTCTGCATGAGATTGCACCGGAGGTCGATCTCGACCCGCGCGCAGCGTACTTCCGCCAGGCACGCAACGGCCTGTATGTGCGTATGGCGTTGCTTGCTCTTATGCTGGGCTGAGGCGACGCAGCTGCTGCGGTGTTCTCGCCTGGTACCTCCAGCAACGATGCTCCCATCAACACAGAGCGTGAAAGCTTCCGAAACACCAGCGTTTTGCCGTGCGACAATGGCAGTGTTTAGGCGTGCGTTCCGTTTTCGGCACACGCAGTTCTGTACCCGTGGTGTTTAGCTCTCATGATGCGTTCGGTATTTATTTCGCTTTCCTCCAACAAACCCTTGCGAGCGTTTTCGGAACGTAATTCGCTGGGCCGACGGCTTTCTCGCCGCTTTGTGGCCGGCATGAGCATCGATGAAGCAGTTGCCGTTGTCGATGAACTCAGCGCGGAAAACATCGACGCCTCGCTTGATTCGCTCGGCGAAAGCGTAATGCAGGTTTCGCAGGCAGAAGAAAGCGCTGCGTTGTATCACCAACTGCTGGACCGTATCGCCGCCCGCAAACTGCGCGCCAACATCAGTGTCAAACTCACGGCGATGGGCATGGACATCGGCGGTCACGGGGCAGGGCCGGCCCTCGCCGAACGGGTGGTGGAGGATCTAGTCGCCCATGCTGCCGAGGCCGACAGCTTCGTGCGCATCGACATGGAAGGCTCCAGCTATACCGAGGCCACGCTGGCCATGACGGAGCGCCTGCACAGCCGCTATCCGGGCCGCGTCGGCACAGTGCTGCAGGCTTATCTGTACCGTACAGCGGAGGATGCCGAGCGCTTGTTGGGTCAAGGCATTCGCATCCGGCTCTGCAAAGGTGCGTACAAAGAGCCGCCCACCCTTGCGTTTCCGAACAAAGCCGATGTCGACGCCAACTACCGCAAGCTGATGAAGCGCATGGTCACCAGTGGCGTTTTTTGCGGCATGGCCACGCATGATGAAGCCATCATCGACGATCTACGCCGCTTCGCGCGCAGCGAAGGTATTGCGTCCGATGCGTTTGAGTTTCAAATGCTTTACGGCGTGCGGCGCGACCTGCAACGCAAGCTGGTGCGTGAGGGTTTTCGCATGCGGACCTACGTGCCTTTCGGCACGGAATGGTACCCCTACTTTATGCGTCGCCTGGCAGAACGGCCCGCCAATGTGCTCTTTCTCGCGAAAAACCTGCTGCGGAACTAGGGCTTACCTGTCATAGGCTCATCGTAGGCAAAGCAGAGTTACAAAGCCGAAATCCTGCTTCAGCGCTGCGGCACAAAGGGCTGCACGCCCATCGGCTGCACCGGCTGCGGGGCCGGCAACATCGGTTCCACCTGCAAAAGATGATTCAAAACTCCACGCTGCGCCTCGTTCAAGGGAGGGCCGAAGCGGCCGGAGTTGAATGCCGGCATCCGCTGTTCCGGCGGCAAATCCCGCAAAGAGCGGAAGGTACGCGCCACCACGCGACGCTGGTCAACCGGCAAACTTCCTAGCTGTCCCATGGCTCCGCGCACCTCGGCACGCTGGTCCGGGGTGAGACGCTCCATGGCCTCGGTGCGTGCCAGGCGGCGCTGTCGCTGTTCGGGGCTCATGGCGCCCAGCTGCGCCAGTCTGTCGTGCATCCGCTGCTGGGTTTGCGAAGGCAGTTCGTGAAATCCCGGCTCCTGTTCCAGAGCGCTTTGCTGCTGCTCAGGCGAAAGGCTTTGGTGCTGGTTCATCCATTGGGCCAGGTGCTCGCCGTGGGGCCCGCGATCCATTGTTCGGCGCGGTGCGGCGTCGTATGCAGGGGCGGCTCTGCCACCCTGATTCGGCACAGATGGGGAAGGCGCGATGTGTGGCGGACGGCGCTCGATCGGGGCAGCCTGTTGCTGCTGGATCTCCTGGCCCGGCATCCCGTGCACGAACTGAAGGAGGAGAACGCACAGCAACGAAAACCGGGCAAGCAGGGTAGCTCTCCGGCGATCGACGCGAGTTGGAAGACGATCCTTCATGGCTGTGCGGTACTAGTTCTTGCGGCTCGGCGCGGCTTGGCGCGGCTCGGTCCATCGTTGCGCCGTTGTCTCCTTGGGAGGGTGAAGCCCGCCATTGTTGGCGGTACCCAGAGAAACTCTCCATTTTTTACTGTAAGGTTTCCATTTTACCGAAGATGCCGCCGTGCTTATCGGCAGTACGCCCCGGAACCGGCGTTCCCTTAACTTTGCGGCTGTACGGCCTCCGAATCCGCACCTCCCTCGTCCAGCAGCTCCATCTGCTCCAGCGCCTGGGCATTTTTGTCATAAATGCGGAGGTCGTTCACGGTCGGCGAGGTCACGGCCGGCGAAGCCTCATGGTGCAGCAGCAGCGTCGCCGCCGTGCCGCCACCTAACGCCAGCACAAGCGCAAACGCGCCGGCCAGCACCGGTCGCATGCCCCGTCCCTTGCTGAAGCGCAGTGTCGCCGCCAGGCGCTCCCACAGCCCTTCCGGGGCAGCCGTTTGTGCTTCGCGCAGATGTGCCCGCACCCGTGCATCGAAGTAGGGCGAAGGCTCCGGCGCGGTCCAGGCATCCATCAACGCCATCGTGGCGCGCGTCTCATCCAGCTCCACGCGGCACGACGAGCAGGCGGCCAGGTGCGCGGCGGCCTGCGAATCGGCAAGAGCGGGGTCCAACAGCAGATCAGGAAAAGCGGTATGGCAAGTGTTGCAATCCATCTTCGTCCTATGCGTTCTTTTCATCATTTCCGTTATCTTAGTTTCCGTCATCTTGGCCTCCCATGCGGGTTGGCAACTCCCTTGCGGTTTGGAACGGCGAATCTTGCCGAACTATCTTGAATATGGACACCCGGGTGTCGGCAAGGGTCCTTCACCGACCGGCGCCATGGTTTCGACGTCGTGCACAGAGCTTGCGGAATGAGCGGGGTTTCCGGCCTCAGCAGTTTCATAGAAATCCCTTCAGCTTTTCGCGCAGGGTTTGGTATGCGCGAAACAGCAATGATTTCGTGGCGCTTTCCGAGAGCTTCAACACTTCCCCGATGCCTTTATAGTCAAGCCCTTCATACTTATGCAGCAACACCGCCGTTCGTTGCCGCTCCGGCAGCGCCATCACATGCTCCCGGATGGCCGCCATGCGTTCGTCGCGCAGCATTCGCGATTCCACGGTGGGCCGGTCGTCGGCCAGGTCCGGCGTGGTACCTGTATCGGCATCCGGCTCGTCAAGGTGAACCGTCTGCGCTGTGCGCTCGTGCCGGTGGTCGCGGGCGTGGTTCACGCCGAGGTTGGTGGCAATCCGGTAAAGCCAGGTACTGAAACGGGCCTCCGCACGATACGTTTCGCGCGACCGGTACACCCGCAGAAACACCTCCTGCGCGAGTTCCTCCGCAACGGCCTGGTTGTGCACCATGCGAAACATGAAGTGGATAATGGGCTTGCGATATTTTGCCAGCAGCACATCGAAGGCCGCCAGGTTGCCGGCTTTCAGCTCCAACATCACTTCCGCATCGGTCAACTCGGCATAGTTGCCCCGCGCCACAGCTTCGGCACGGCGGCGCAGCCCCTCCGGGCTCGCATCCACGGGCGAAGGAAACGCCCCTGCGGGGGAAAACGACGGATCGCGCGCCGCGACGGGCGCACTGCCGCCAGGGTTTGGAGCATCGAAGTCGCCGGCAGGATCGCTGCCCAAACTTGAGCCCAGCCCTGAACTAAACTCCTGGCCAGGGGCCCCTGTCAGCATTCCGGGATGCATCGCCAGCGTGCTCATATCTTCCTCAACCCGCGTCGCCGCGAGAGGTTGCGGAGAATCTGCCGAAGCGGGTGCGCTTCGCTCGGCAGGGTCACCTGCGGCCGCCTTGGAATCACGCTGCATCAGGGGCTTATTGTAGCGGTTTCCCGGCACGGAAAGCGGCTGGCTCCGCCCCGGCGCACCGACAAAGGCATCCTCGCCCACGTTCCCCCGCGTCCTCACGCAATCCCAATTTCCGCAGCCCCATCCGGTTACTGATCTTGGTAGTCGACTTAAGGCCGCTTGGGCTCACGGGTATGCCGATGGTACACTTGCACCTGCATGCCCGCTCCCCGCGGGCCTGCATCCGCAATACCGGGCGCATAACTCAGCGGTAGAGTGCCACCTTCACACGGTGGAAGTCGTAGGTTC
>CAXTRN010000011.1:28185-33312 GCA_964246645.1 uncultured Acidobacteriaceae bacterium | reverse complement strand
CCACCACACCTACCGGTGACGTTCTCGCGAGTGAAGTCTTTTTCTCGATTGGCGGCGGATTCATTGTTTCCGCCAGCGAAAGCAATGACAATTCCAGCACCGAGAACATCACGCAAGGCCTTACCCACGGCACGGTGCAGCCCCGCGCCGTTCCCTACCCCTTCCGTTCCGCGCAGCAACTGCTTTCCGTCGCCGGCATGCATGGCCTGTCCATCGCAGAACTCGTGCTGGCCAATGAGGTCGCCCTGCTTGACGATTCCGGCATAACCCGGCCGCCGCCGCAGGATCGCGGTGAAAGCCTGAGTGCGGCTTCCTCCCTCAACGCGCAGACCGATGTCGAACAGCGCATCCTCACGCTCTGGGGCGTGATGGCCGCCTCGATCGCCCGCGGCATCGCCACCGAAGGCACGCTCCCCGGAGGCTTGAACGTCCGTCGCCGTGCCCCCGGTCTCGCCCGGCGTCTTGCCGCCCTGCATGTCTCTGACATCCCTGACACCCTGGGCAATGTACCCGCCAAGCTCCGCGACCCCTTGGCCCCTCTCGACGCCGTTACGCTTGCGGCCATGGCCGTCAATGAGGAAAATGCCGCCGGAGGCCGTGTCGTCACCGCCCCCACCAACGGCGCCGCCGGCGTTCTGCCCGCCGTCGCTTTCTACTTCCTCCACCACGCCAGCCCCGGGTTCACCGAGGCCGAGCGCACCGCCGGCCTTCTTCGTCTTTTCCTGACCGCCGCCGCCATCGGCATTCTTTACAAGGAAAACGCCTCCATCTCCGGCGCCGAGGTCGGTTGCCAGGGCGAAGTGGGAGTGGCCTGCTCCATGGCCGCCGGGGGTTTGGTCGCCGCGCTCACGCCCCCGCCCGCATCGTCCCTGCCTGAAAGCGTTCGCCGCGCCGAATTAGCCGCAACCAATGCCGCCATCGAACACGCTGCCGAAATCGCCATGGAACACAACCTCGGCATGACCTGCGACCCCATCGGCGGCCTCGTTCAGATCCCCTGCATCGAGCGCAACGGCATGGGCGCCGTCAAAGCCGTCAATGCCGCCCGCCTCGCCACCAACGATCCCGGCAGCCACAAAATCTCTCTCGACCAGATCATCGAAACCATGTACCGCACCGGCCTCGACATGCAATCCCGGTACAAAGAAACCAGCCTGGCCGGCCTGGCCCTCAATATCATCGAGTGCTGAGCGCCCGCAAAGGGTGAAACGCAAGAGACTTTACTGGCGGCCTTGCTGTCGGAAATGGTGAGGGTGTAAGCCAAAAGCTGCACAAAATGCGGTTGCAAAGCGACCTGCGTGTGTGTAACCGCAGGCAGACGCCACTGCGCTTATATCGAGATCCGTAGTTTGCAGGGGTACTTTCGCATGAGCTAGCCGCAAGCCAATAAGGTACTGGTAAGGCGTTGTAAGCAACCGCTTACGGAATAATCGCACGAAGTGGAAACGGCTAATGCCGGCCTCATCGGCCAATTGGTCAAGCGTGATCTGCCGAGCGAAGTGGTGCTGCATAAAATCGATCACCCTCGCCAGCCGCCGATCTGTAAGCTCATGGCCAACTCATCGCTGTAGGTTTTCTTTCTTAAGCGTGCCGCATGCCACGAGGCTGTAGACGGCGACCATGCGGGCTGCGGCGTCTGCATAAAGATCAGGCACCTCGCGGGAAACCCCTTCAACCAGGGACTGCGCTAAAGAAAACACAAACGGTTCGGAAAGGCTGAGCGCGTTGATATGGGAGTGAGTCATGCATGTTCCTGCACGCCTGTATTCTTCGGCAGCTTCGCTGTAGTACTCCGGCGGAACATAAATGTGTAGCGTTTCCACCGGCGATGATCCCTCGGATTGCCAGCGAATCTGGTGCGTTTGAAAGGGAGCCGTGGCCCCTCCCTGTCCCGGACCGTATCTGACCCTTTGCCAAGTGTTCCCGGAAAGCACCTCAAGTTCGTATGTGCCGGACGCCGTAAGAACAAGTATTTGATCAGGAGAGGCGACTGTCTGGAAACCCGCTACATGGCCTGGTTGAACCCATTTCTCGAACAAAAGCGAAGTCCAGCCGGCATCTTGGCTGGTGAGAATCTTGCGCCCTGGTTGGACCCGGCTGTTCGCTTCACTGAAAGCAGAAAACACATCGTCACTATAAATAAATCAGGTCCCTTCCTGAGAGAAAAATTGACGAAGCAAAGCAAGAAATCGTTCTTAAACAGCAAGACTTAGACTTCCTCTCCGTCCTATGCTGATGCAGCAACACCGACTCTGTATGAACGGGTGGAGTTTAAAAATGAGAGCAGCAATCGTAACTGGATCGTCACGGGGTATTGGGGCGGCTGTCCTGAAAGGTCTTGCCAAGGACGGACTTGCAGTCGTTGTGAATTATGTAAACGGTCCTGAAGATGCAGATGCTGTCGCAAGGGAAGTCCGAGCAGCAGGTGGCCTGGCCATCACCGTACAAGCGGATGTTTCGCAAGAAGCCGACGTAAAGCGGCTTTTTGAGGAAACAAAGCGCGCCTTCACCACGGTCGATGTGGTGGTCCACAACGCCGGCATCATGCCACTCTCACCCTTGGCCGAGACCGACATCGAAATGTTCGACAAGGTAATGCTCACTAACCTGAGGAGCACCTTTTTGATCTTTTCCGAAGTCGCGCGGCATATCGCCGATGGTGGCCGCGTCATTGGCTTTTCCAGCAGCGTGGTTGCGAAAGCGTTTCCGGGTTACGGAGCCTATATCGCGTCCAAAGCCGGAACGGAAGGTTTAGTCCATGTGCTTGCCAATGAACTCGCCGGACGGCAAGTCACAGTAAATGCCGTTGCTCCCGGCCCGGTGAATACATCGCTGTTCACGAAGGGTAAAAGCCAGGAGCAAATCGACGAAGCAAAAAAGTCCAACCCCATGGGCCGGCTTGGCGAACCGGAAGACATCGCGCGCGTCGTTTCATTCTTGGCTGGCTCAGATGGTGCTTGGGTAAATTCACAGGTGCTTCGCGTCAACGGTGGTTTTGTTTTCTGAAAGATGCCGGTAAAGGCAAACAGCCAGTGCGTTGAAAGGATACCGACATGATTGCTTCTGTAATCTTCATCTCCGGTGCATCTTCCGGATTCGGCGCTTTAACGGCCAAGGCGCTGAGCAATGCTGGCCACACGGTATATGCGGGCATGCGCGGTCTGAACGACGGGTCGGCTCAGGCGGCAAAGGAGGCTGAAGCGTACCCACAGAGCGTCCTCGGGAAGATCGTCCCCTTGGAGCTCGACGTCACGGTCGACGATTCTGTCCAGGCGGCCATCGCCCGCATTGAACGCGAACGGGGCAGATTGGACGTGATTATTCACAACGCCGGCCATATGACCTTCGGTCCTTCGGAAGCGTTCACACCTGAGCAACTTTTGGACATCTACAACATCAATGTTGTCGGCACGCAGCGCATCAATCGCGCCGCGCTTCCTTTGCTGAGAAAGCAGGGCAAGGGCTTCCTGGTCTGGGTCGGCAGTTCCAGTACGCGGGGCGGCAAACCACCATACCTTGGACCCTACTTTGCCGCAAAAGCTGGCATGGATAGCCTAGCGGAAAGCTATGCCGCTGAACTCGCGCGATGGGGCATCGAAACCACCATCATTGTGCCAGGCGCTTATCAAAAAGGTACCAACCACTTCGTCAACGCGGGAGCGCCAGCCGATAAAGATGTTGCCGCACTGTATGAGAATGGGCCATACAAAGGGATCGGCGACACTATCCACAACGGCCTTGCCACTCTGGAACCAGCAGAAGCCAACGTGGATGCGGTTGCGACTGCCATTGTCGACGTGATCGCTCTTCCCTTTGGCAAACGACCCTTCCGGGTGCACATTGATCCATCAAACGACGGGGCTGAAATCGTAAATGGGGTCGCGGACCGCATGCGCGTGGAACTTCTCCAAAAGATCGGCCTGGGCGATCTCTTGAAACCCTCGTTTGCGATCGGCGAACGCTAGCAGAACGCTCAACGCTTGTGCCTTACCACGAATTACCCATCAGAAAAAGGAGCAATCGAATGCCATTTGCCAACTACAAACTCCCCCAAGGATCCCTCACACCCGAGCAAAAGCAGGAAATCATTCACAAAACCACTGATATCCTCACCTCCATCTACGGAGACGCAGCGCGTGCCCACGTTATGGTACTCGTGGACGAAGTTGCGGATGGGGGCTGGGGCTTCGGCGATGAGGTGCTCACCTTGGCCAAGCTAAAAGCGAGAGGGTAATCATGCGATACCGCACTGCACTGTGAGGTATCGCGGTGTAATGCTTCGCAGCATCGTGACTGGCGGAGTTTGCATAGACCGACAAATCCCTCGGTGGATGCGAACTCCGCTGCGCTACCCTAAACGAGATGACACGCCGCCGCTGGATCGCCGACACCTGGACCGACTCGACCGCTACGCTCATCGGCGACCAGGCCCTGCACCTCGCCCGCGTTTTGCGCGCGGTGCCCGGGCAGGTCTTTGATGTTCTTGCCGGGGGCTTTCTGCGCCGCGCCGAGGTCACAGCCGTTTCCGAGCAGGAAGTCGTCTTCGCGCTCGGTGAAGAGCTCGAAACCGACGCCGCGCTTCCCGTTCATCTGCTGCTTGCCGTCATCAAGTTCGACCATTATGAGTGGGGACTCGAAAAAGCCACCGAACTGGGTGCCGCCCGCATCACGCCCGTCCTCGCTCGCCGTACCGAAAAACATCTGGCGCAGGCAGCGTCCAAGCGCGTCGAGCGATGGCGCAAAATCGTCCGTGAAGCGTCGCAACAATCCCGCCGTAGCGACCAGCCCACGCTCGACGATCCCGCGCCGTTGACGACTGCCCTCACGTTGGTGACGGCCCCGCACAAGATTTTACTTGCCGAAACCGAACAGGAAAACAGCCTCGCCGCCGCCCTGACTGACCGTAAAGGGCGCGAAGGTCCGGATGCCGAGTTCAACGCCGAACTTGCCTTGGCGATCGGACCCGAAGGGGGATGGTCGCCGGAAGAGTTCGCGTTGTTTGCCGCCGGCGGTTGGCGGGGAGTCACCCTGGGCCCGCGCGTCCTGCGCGCCGAAACGGCTGCGATCGCCGGTCTAGCCATCTGCTCCGCCCTGCTCTAGCCAGGCTGTACTCGTCCCCTCATCGTC
>CAXTRN010000011.1:0-28085 GCA_964246645.1 uncultured Acidobacteriaceae bacterium | reverse complement strand
TCTAGCCATCTGCTCCGCCCTGCTCTAGCCAGGCTGTACTCGTCCCCTCATCGTCCGCAAAACTCTAGCTGAACATCTCCTTCACCTTGTCGAAGAGCCCCCGCGATTGCGGTTCATTCTTCACGCTCATCGTTTCTTCCAGCTCGCGCAGCAGCTCTTTTTGCCGTTTGGACAGCTTGCCCGGCGTTTCCACCCTTACCTCCACGATCAGGTCGCCCTTGCCGTGCGCGTTCAGGTGCGGAACGCCTTTGGCGCGCAGCCGGAATTCCTTGCCGCTCTGCGTTCCTTCCGGAACCTTGATCGATTCGCGGCCATCCAAGGTTTCCAGCTCGAGTTCCGTACCCAGCGCCGCCTGCGGAAAGCTGATCGGCATGACGCAATGCAGATCATCGCCGTCGCGTTCGAAGAAAGCATGGGCTTTCACCGCCAACACTACGTACAGATCGCCGCCCGGTCCTGCAAAACGGCCTGCATCCCCTTCACCGCCGTAGCGTATACGCGTGTCGCTTTCCACCCCTGCGGGAACCTTGACCAGCAGCGTGTGCTCTTTCTGCACACGGGTATCACCGCCACAGGTGCGGCATGGATTCCGGATTACCTGCCCCGTACCCGAGCACACCGGACAGGTACGCGCCACGGAGAAAAACCCTTGCTGCGAGCGGAGCTGGCCACGGCCGCTGCACTGCTGACAGATTTCCGGCTGTTTGCCGCCTTCTGCACCTGAGCCGTGGCATACCTCGCAGGTTTCCATGCGCTTTACCTTGATCTCGCGTTCAATCCCAAACACTGCTTCCTCAAAGCTGAGACTCATGTCAGCCTTGAGGTCGCGGCCACGCTGTGCACGCGAGGCGCGGCCACCCCTGCCCTGGCCGCCCATATTGAACATTTCGCCGAACAGGTCTCCGAAGATGTCGCCGAGATCACCCTGCTGGAAACCACCCCCAGCGAAAGGACTTCCGCCGCCGGCAAATGGGTTCCCACCGCCGCCCCCGACCGCCTGATGGCCGAACCGGTCGTATGCCGCACGCTTGTCCGCGTCGCTCAGCACCGCATAGGCTTCAGAGCACTCCTTGAACTTCTCTTCCGCTTCTGGATTATTAGGGTTGCGATCGGGATGGAATTGCATCGCCAGCTTGCGATACGCGCCCTTGATCTCTACCTCGGTCGCCGTCCGCTCAACGCTTAATACCTCGTAATAGTCCCTTTTCATCGCCGCTGTCGCCATCGCCGCCTGTTCCGTCCTACCGTTCTGTCTTGTTGTTATGCATTTCTGCGGTCTCGCCGGCTTGAAACGGCCGCCTTAGGCGTCCCGCTGTGACCCATTTGTCGCGATTTTTACAAGCGCCGGCCGCAATAGCTTGTCCCGCAGTTTATACCCGCGACGGATCTCTTCGATCACCTGATGATCCGGGTATTCCGGCGTTTCCACGCTGCCTAACGCTTCATGCACGTGTGGATCGAACTGACTTCCCATCGCGTCCACCATTTGCACATTCAAGCTGCGCAGCGCTTCATCCATCTGCTTCACAATCAGCTCCACGCCGGACCGCATCTGCTCCACAGAACCTTGCGCCTTGAGCGCCAGAGCGAAGTTGTCCATCACGCCCAGAAATGGCTCAATAGCCGCTTGCGTGGCGTAATCGCGCGCGTCCTGCCGTTCTTTAAACTCCCGTTTGCGCGCATTATCGAACTCCGCCTGGAGCCGTGCAAGACGTTCCTTCAAGGCATCTCGCTCGCCGCGCGCTTGTTCCACTTCTGCATGCGCCTGGACCTGCCCCAGCGGATTGCCCGCCACGGCTTCCGTGCCGGCCTCCACCTCTGCCTGCGCTCCGGTATGCTCTTCCCCTATCACCGTTCCGTGTGCTTCCATGTCGTGGTCCTCCATCGACTTCGTTTCCTTTTCATTGTTGCCCATGCGCGCCCAGCGCGCGAACCGATCGGCCAATCCTTCTTTTTCCTCGGTCATCGCTCTTGTCTCCCGGGCCTGTGACAGCTCCTTACTTTGCAGCAGCAACTCGCCACAACGCGTCATTCCAGTGTCGCTTAACCCTTGCCGATCCGGCACACTTCGGCAGACTCGCGCACGCTTTTCGCGTCATTTTGAGTACAGATGAGCGAAACACCCTTCACGACTCAGGCGCTCAGTCGCCACCACGGCCCTCCAACACACGATCGAAAAGACCCGCCACATAGCGCACCGCGCCCATTGTCGCTCCGTAGTCCATGCGCGTCGGCCCCAGCACCCCCACCGTTCCCCGGGTCTCGTCCGACAACCGCGCCGGTGCCGCAATCAGCACCAGCCCGGCCAGTTCCGGCGCTTGCTCCTCCAGTTCGAATACCACCCGCACCTCTTCCTGCCGGGAGTCGATATATGCCGCCAGGAGCGCGGCCACACGCTGTTTGGCCTCCAGCGCGGCAAGCATCTGCCGTAAACGCTCGCGTTCTTCCAACCCGCCGCCCAGGGTGCCGCCCAATCCAATAAGATTCGCGACGCCCTCCACGAAAACAGATTGTTCCCGTTCCATACCCGTGGTTTCTGCCGGAACAGCCCCCGTCCACAACCGCTCCGCCGCTTCCATCATGCGCTGGTAGGCGGTTTTTTCCCGTTCAATGCGCCGCAACAGCTCCGCCCGCACACGTTCCAGGTGCCACCCACGAAAGTGCTCATTGAGGAAGTTCGCGGCTGCTTGCAGCTGGCTTGTTTTGTGGTCCTCCGCCACCGCCAGCACCCGATCTCGCACCGTTCCGCTCTTGCCCACCACCACGGCCAGCACCCGGCGCTCTGCCAAACGCGTGAAGTGCACATGCTCCAGCAGGTCCCCCGCACTGAGCGCACCGACGGCCAACCCCACACCGCTCGATAACGCTGCCAAAACGCCTGACGTTCGCGCCAACAGGGCCTGCGTTCCGGTGATGCCCGCCAACTGCATATCGACCGACGCTTGCAGCATCGCAGGAAAGCCCCCACGTTCCGGCCCGGATCTTGCGCCTGCTGTATGCAAACTACGTACATACAACCGAAACGCCTGCGCCGAGGGCACACGACCGGCGGAGGTGTGCGGTTGCTCCAACAAACCGGCATCCGCCAACTCAGCCATCTCATTCCGCACGGTCGCCGAGCTGAGCAGATCGCCTTCACCCGCCAGCAACTGGGCGGCGGCTCCCGAACTCACCGGCTCGCCTGTCGCAATATACCGCTCCACCACGGCCAGCAGGATCTGCTGCTGCCGTGCGGTGATGCGCCGTGCTGTTCCTTGCTGTTCCATCATCCCGTGCACTGCTTTTCGCGATTCTTGCCTATTTTTCGGCTTGCCTTAGGTAATTTCAAGCAGGTTCTCGTCCCCAGCCATGAGTTGCCGGGTGCGCTCGGCTACTTCACGAGCCAGGGCAGCAAATTCGCGCCCACGTGATGTTTCGGTTCCCGCCAACGCTGCGGGCAAACCCCGGTCTCCTCCTTCACGCACCATCGGATCCATTTCGATGGAGCCTAAAAAGGCAAGCCCATATTGCCGTGCGGTCTGCTCCGTTGCACCAGCCCCAAACACGTCGATCACCGTGCCGTCCGGCAGCGTCATTTGGCTCATGTTTTCAACCAGTCCCAGCACCTCCACCTGCACCTGATGGAACATTTCGAGCGCCTTGCGCGCGTCTTCGAGCGCCACGCTGGAACCGGTAGAAACCACCACGGCTCCAGAAAGCGGGACCGTTTGTACCAGCGAGATGACAACATCCCCCGTTCCCGGCGGCAGGTCTACCAGCAGAAAATCCAAAGTGCCCCAGGCGACCTGCTGCAGAAATTGCTTGATGATGCCGTGAAGCATCGGTCCGCGCATCATCATCGGCTTGTCACCTGGCGACAACAGGCCGATCGACATAAACCGTACCCCGTGCGCGGTAAGCGGCTCGATCCTGTTGCCCTCAAGCACGCGGGGCTGGCGCGTCAACCCCAACATCGTGGGCACGTTGGGCCCGTAAATGTCGGCATCAATCAAGCCCACCTGGTAGCCGAGCTTTCCTAACGCGATTGCCAAATTCACGCTGACCGTCGTTTTACCGACACCGCCCTTGCCCGAACCGATGGCAAGGATATGCGCGATTCCCGGCAGCGCCTGTGGCCCTTGTGATGGCGCCGGCGGCCTTTGTGATGGCGCCGGCGGCCTGTGTGATTCTGCTGCACCCATATATCCCCTATTCCTCATCCTCAGCCCGCTTCAGGACCGACGATTACAAGTTCCAAACGTCTCCCATAGCGGCCCGCATTTCCTTTTTTCGTAACGTTTCGTCGGTACGCATGGCGCGGCGATTCGCGGCATCCTCGAAACGGCGTCGCTGGTGTGCTGTTTCGGGAAGCGCCGCCGGCACTTCCATCTTCTTCCCAAACAGATCGACGGCCACATAGGTCAAATACGCCGACGCGACATGGCGCATTCCTGTGCCGCCGAGCACATCTTCCACCATGGCCTTCACCCCTACCTCCATGGACGTTCGAAAGGCCCGGTTGACGCTGGACCGGAGGATCAGCAATTCGCCCACCTTCACGGGAGCCACAAAATCAAGATGGTCCATGCTCGCCGTCACGGTGATCGACCGAGCATGGCGGCAGGCCGCCACCGCACCCACAAGATCGATGAATTGCATCAAGCGTCCGCCAAACAGGTTGCCGATCGCATTGGCATCGTTGGGGAAGATGATTTCGCTCCGCTCCGACTGTGACTCGGTCACAGCCCGTTGTGCTACCTTATCGGCCATTATTTGAGTTTACTTCTCTCTTTCCAAGGAAATATTTTCATGCGACTTCCCGTTTTGCATTCGTTCCCAAAATGGGAGTTACTTTGGTTTTAAATCGCTGCCCATCTTTTCTTTCTTGCGCAACTTAGCGCTGCGGTTGTTGTCTCTTAAAAGGAGTGTTAAAAACCGTGCCGCGCGTGGGGCTGGATCGCCTACGCCCGGAGGTAAGCAGCGGCCCTGTTCGTCCACTGCTGGAGGAGCATCCGCTATCTTTTATGAGGAATCATCCCGTTTCCCTACGTTTAACCCGCCGGCTGGGATGTTTGTTACTCGGTCTTACCTTTCCTTTTCTGCAGGGTTGTGGATTTCTTGGATACGCACTGCCCTCCCAGGTCACGAACTTTTACGATCCTCTATGGACGCCGCTCGGCTCCGGCACCTACGGGGCGCAAGGGAGCGCCGTCCTTACACCGCCGGTACTTTTCACTCAGGGCGGCATCGTTTTCGGTAAGCGGATCAATCCGGTAAGCCTCCAACTCAGCTTCACCGCGACAACGTACGCGCCAAATGCCTCCTTTGCCGATGGATTTGCCGTGGTGCTGGGCGACCCATCACGTGGAGCAGGCCTCAGCAGCCTCGGCGGTGGCGGCAACAGTATGGGAGCTCGCGGTATCCCGGGGATCGCCTTTGTCTTCGATGACTTCAAAAACCCGGGCGACCCTGCAACCCCCTATTTCGGTATTACACCCAGTGATGCGGCGGCCTGGGAAAATCCATGGCTGTTCACAAGCGATCCATTGCCGGCGCTGGCTTCCCCGGGCTCGTCCGTTTCCCATGCGTACACCTTCACTTTCGGGCCCCACCATCTGACGGTCACTATGGATGGCGATCAGATATTTGACGGAACCGTGGACCTCCCGTCCTCTGCGTATCTGTACTTGACTGGCGGTACAGGGCTGAGTGATCAGCAGGTCACCATCAGCAATCTCACCGCAAACTACGCTCCCGCGGCATGATGACAAGAACTGGTAACGAACGCCCGGCCGCGCACCTGTTGTCCGCCGCGGCACACCTCACACCGCCAAAAACGTCGCGGCATCCAACGCACCATGGATAAGATTGCCGCCCTCTCAGAAATCCTTGCCCAGAACCCCGCAGACAGCTTTGCTCGTTACGGACTGGCGATGGCTTTGGCCGCCGACGGCCGCACCGAGGACGCTTTGCAGCAGTTTTCCACGCTCACTGCAGAGAATCCCGATTACGTGCCCGCCTATCAGATGTCCGCACAGGTTTTGTTGAAAGCGGGCCGCACGGAACCTGCCAGAGCTCGCCTGGGTGAGGGTCTGGCGGCTTGTCAGCGTACCGGCAACACGCATGCGGCCATGGAAATGCAGGCCATGCTCGATGAGTTTTCCAACTGACGCTCGCACGGCACAGGCCGCGGGACCTTGCATGCGCGTTCCAGTCACGAGGCAAATCGCGCCTCTTCGAAGGTTCCCGGCATCCTTTGCGTCTCATGGCAGACAGCCAGAGTCCTGCACCGGAGGCCGCATCATGGGCGTCTATACTTGATCTATGGCGACGTTGACCGCGCAAGCTCTCCCAAGCACCTCTTTTCAGTCCCTTCCGCGGACTCTCGGCGAACTGCGCCAAAGCCAATACACTCCGGAGCGCGTCGGTCGCAGCGTGAAAGACGAGCTGCGCGACAACCTGATTACACGTTTGCGCACGATTGCGCCCGGCGGCGACAAGGAAGGTGAGTCGCTTTTTGCCGGCATCGTCGGCTACGACGATACCGTGGTTCCGCAGGTCATCAATGCTCTGCTTTCACGGCACAACTTCATCCTGCTTGGGCTGCGCGGCCAGGCCAAAAGCCGCATCCTGCGCTCGCTAACGACGCTGCTGGACGCGCAAATTCCGTATGTCGCCGGCTCCGAGCTGCGCGATAACCCCTACGAGCCGTTGAGCAAATTTGCCAAAGACCTCGTCGCGGAAAAAGGCGACGGTACCCCTATCGCCTGGCTGACGCCGGACGACCGCTATGTCGAGAAGCTCGCCACCCCCGACGTTACGGTGGCGGACCTCATCGGCGATGTGGACCCGATCAAAGCAGCGCGCTCCGGCTACGAGCTTGGTTCCGAGCTGACGATGCACTATGGGCTGTTGCCCCGCGCCAATCGCGGCATCTTCGCCATCAACGAAATTCCTGACCTTGCCGGCAAGATCCAGGTCGCCCTGTTCAACATCATGCAGGAAGGCGATGTGCAGATCAAAGGGTATCCGGTGCGCCTGGAATTGGATGTCGCCATCGTTTTTTCAGCCAATCCCGAAGATTACACGGCCCGCGGCAAGATCGTGACACCGCTCAAGGACCGCATCGGCTCCGAGATTCGGACACATTACCCCGAATCCCTCGATGAAGCGATCGCCATCACGGAACAGGAAGCCTGGACGGCACGGGCATACGCCGATGCCCCCAACCAGACCGGGCCGACGATCGAGCGCATCCACATTCCGCACTATATCCGACAAATCGTGGAAGGCGTGGCCTTTGCCGCCCGCGAGGACAAAAAAGTCGACAAGCGCTCCGGCGTTTCGCAACGCTTGCCCATTTCCACGATGGAACTTGTGGTGTCGAACGCTGAGCGGCGCGCCCTGCTCCACGGCGAATCACTGGTGGTGCCCCGGGTGGGCGACATTATCGCAGCGCTACCAGGCATTTCCGGCAAGATCGAACTGGAATATGAGGGCGAGATGCGCGGCTCGGATATTGTGATCCGCGAGATCATCCGGCAATCCGTGGCAAGCGTGTATGACAGCTACTTTGCCGATACCAATACCCAGCAGATCGAGCAATGGTTCAACCTGGGCGGCACGGTGGAGTTGAATGATAAGCAGCCTGCCGAAAAGGTGCTTGCAGCCATGCGGGAAATTCAAGGCCTGTTCGAAAAGCTGACGCCGCTCAAGATCAATCAGTGGACGGAGACAGAAATCGCTGTTTCCGCTGCAGAATTCTTACTTGAAGGTCTTACCGCACACAAGCGCATCTCGCGCTCCGAAGCCCGCACCTTTTCCGCAGGAGAAAAGAAGCGTCGCAGTGAAGACGCCGGGCAGCTGGCCGAGCGCATGCGCGACCGGGAACGCGAATCCGCCTCCAACCGCACACGCCGGGGCTTCAACTAGGTCATTTCACCCGCGATGCAGATGTAAGCCGTGTACCTCATGGGCGTTTCCCGCAAAGGAAACGCCGCTGCACAAAGCTTTATTGAAAGCACAGCTGCAAGGAAATGGTCCAGACCGGCGTTTCCACCGCGTGCGCATCCGTCTGCGTGTTTCGAAGAACCTTCCATGATAGGTTTCATGGGCAAGCAAAAGGCATGCGCGAGGCGCATGCCTTTTTGATTGCTGAAAAGCCAACTACTTCTTGGCGCCTTCGTGATGCTCTTTCGGGTCGGCCGCACTCTTGTGCGGGTGCTTGCCCGTACCCTGCTCCTCGGTTTTGTGCGGCTCCGCCTTGTGCGATTCCGCTTTATGAGGCTCAGTCTTGTGCGACTCTGTTTTGTGGGACTCAGCCTTTTGTGGCTCTGCTTTGTGCTCACCCTTCGTGGTGGCCGCTTCATGATGCTCGTACGGCTCTGCCGCGCTCTTGTGAGGATGCTTACCGGTACCCTGTCCGTCCGCCATGGTGTTCTCCTAATCTGCTTGCGGAAGATTCCGCCTCTTCATAAGAGGCCTGTGCCGCCCATGCTGTTGCTCTGGAAAACGAGTAATTTCGACACAGGAACGATCCTGAAACTTCCGGCGGATCGAGGATCTCATCCATGGCGAACGCGTTGCGATACACGAAACCTTAAAACCCCCGCAAACGCACCACAGCGCATGGATTACCCATGCGCTGTGGTGTTGCCTCCTGGAATCCAGGGCTTACTGTGGGGTGGCGTCGTTTACCTTTTGTTTGGTTTGCATGGATTTATCTTTGCTATCCATCTTCACTTCCTTGGCTTTGTCTTTGGCCGCGGTCGTCTTCTCGTGCTTGTCGCCCAGGAGCTTTTCGGTACCTTCCTTGGTTTTGTCGAAGCCCTTCACGGTGCCTTCTTTGGTCTTGTCCACCACCGTGGTTGTACCTTCTTTGGTCTTGTCGACAGCCGTGTGGGTTCCGCTTTTCGTTTTATGTGTCGCCGTATGGGCGGTGCGGTCCGTCGCGTGATAGGCCTTCTTTGTGCCTGTTTTTACTGCGTGACCCGTGTCATCGGCGGCATTTTTTGTATCTGTCCCGGCGGCGTGAACATCCTGGCCGGCGCTCTGGGCGAAGCTGGCCGCGGGTGCCAGCAAACTGGATGCCAGCACAAAGGAGCCGAAGGCTGTAGCGAGTCGTAGATTCTTCATAGTTCCCAGTGTGCGGTTCTGCGGAAAGACTTGCAAGCCCTAATTTTCAAAATCCACGGACGGTCATGACGCTCTGGATAACCACAAGCGATTGGGGGTAGCGCAAGCGGCGTTTCCGCAACCGGTACACTCGTTTGCAACGCATCTTTTTCTTCGAGGTTTCTCGTGCGCCCAGCCGCCGTTGCCTTGCTGTTCTTTACCGCCGTTGTGCCCGGTACGGCCGCGTTTGCGCAGCGCCCTATCGTGCGTCCAGCCGTGCGCCCAACCGCGCGCCCTTCCCTTTCGCAACCGGCTCTTTCGCCCGACGGCAAAGAGATCGCGTTTGTCTCCGGCTCCGACATTTGGACCGTGCCCGCCGGTGGCGGTGAAGCCCATTTGCTCATCTCCGATCCCGCGGAAGAGTCTCGCCCGCTGTATTCGCCCGACGGCAAACGCCTCGCCTTTATATCGACCCGCACCGGTGGGGGCGACATCTACATTCTTACGTTTAGCACCGGACAGCTGCAGCGCATTACTTTCTCCGATTCCGCCTCCAATCTCGACGCCTGGTCCCATGACGGTCAGTGGCTGTATTTCACCTCGGCGACCACAGACATCGCCGGACAAGGCGATATTCTGCGCGTACGCGCGACCGGCGGCACCCCGCTTGAGGTTTCGCACGAGCGCTATCTTAATGAATTCGAGGCAGCGCCTTCTCCCGACGGTCAGCAGATCGCTTTGATCGCCAAGGGCATTTCCAGCTCGCAATGGTGGCGTAACGGTCACGCCCACATCGATGAAACCGAGCTTTGGCTTAAGCCGGTCGCCGGGGAGAACGGTTATCGCAAACTGCTTTCCGGCGATGCCAAGCATGCCTGGCCCATGTGGGCCGATGGCGGCAAACGCCTGCTTTATATGTGCGACAAGAGCCCTGACGGCGGCCCCGGCCATGAAAATTTGTGGGAAGCTTATCCAGCCGGCGGCAGTTCAAAGCAACTGACACACTTCACCGGCGGTCGCCTGCTCTGGCCGACCATCGCCTATGACGGCAAAACAGTCGTCTTTGAGCGTGGATTTTCCATTTGGCGAGCGGATGCGCGAACCGGCAAAGCGGAAGAGGTACCTGTCACGCTGCGCGGCGTCCCGTCCGGCCCCGGCGTCGTGCATGAAGCCGTTACGGCCTGGAACGACCTCGCCCTTTCGCCCGACGGCCGCAAGCTCGCCGTTGCCGGCCACGGCGAAATCTTTGCTGCCGGCGCCAAGGAAGGCGGTGAAGGCTTGCGCCTCACCCATACCGATGCCGCGGAAGCAGAGCCGCACTGGACCGCCGACTCCAATGAGGTGATCTACCGGTCCGAGCGCGAGGGCGGCTCGCAGCTGTATGCCTACAGCTTCGTCACCCATGCGGAGCGCCCCATTACCCACAGCGCCCATCCGGCCACGGACATCGACCTCGTTCCGACACCCTCGCCGGACGGCAAGTTGCTTGCCTTTCTGCGCAATCGCAAGGAGCTGCATGTCCTTACGCTTAGTAGCCTGGCAGACAAGATCGTCGCCACCGGGGAGCTTGACGACACGGCGCTGGCTTGGTCGCCCGATTCCCATTGGCTCGCCTACGTGCCCACCGGCACGAACGGCTTCACCAATCTGTGGGCAGTTCCGGCAGACGGCACCGCTCCTGGCCGTGCGCTTACCTTTCTTGCCAACGGCCAGAACGCCTCGCACATTGCATGGTCGCCCGACGGCAAATATCTCCTGTTTGACACCTCTCAGCGCGCGGAAACTCCACAGCTGGCCCGGGTCGACCTTGTTCCGCATGTGCCGCTGTTTCGCGAAGATCAGTTCCGTGACCTGTTTCGCCAGCAAACAACACCCGGCGCGCCCGATACGCCCAACGGCCCCGGTGAACGCAATCGGGTAAACCCGAATGAAGAGCGCTCGCCCGAAGGTAGGGTGGACGCCCGACAGGATGCCACGGGAACGGATGACGCTGGAATAGACGACGCCGGAATGGGCGATGCGGGTCATCAAACCCCAAGCCCGGAAGCTGAACCCGGGAATAGCACTCCCGGCGGTCGTTCGACGCCGAAAAAGCCCATTGAGCCCACAAAGATCGTCTTTGACGGTATCCGCGAGCGTCTTACCCTCCTGCCGCTTGGCGACCTGGGCGTTCGCTACCCGGTCATCAGCCCCGACGGCAAAACCCTTGCGTTCCTCGCCGAGGTTGCCGGCCAGCAGAACATCTACACCTACTCGCTCGACGAACTCGCCCGCGAGCCCGCCTCTCCGCGCCAGCTCACGTCCGATCCCGGCGGCAAAGCTGACCTCGCCTTCACCCCCGATTCCAAGGCGATCCTGTATTTGCAGGGCGGCGGCGGTGGCCGTGGAGCGTCCAGTGCAGGCGACAATGCGGCCGGGGTGCGGGTCGTCACGCTCGACACGCGCACGCCCAAACCCGTCCCGGTCACCGCCGCGCTTGACGTCGATTTCGATCATGAAAAACTGGTCGTCTTCGACGAGGCCTGGTCCACCCTCGATCAACGGTTTTTTCGCAGCGACTTCAATGGTCGCGACTGGCCAGAACTCAAAACCGAATGGACACCTTACATCGAAGGCGCGCGCACCGGCGGCGAGCTTCGCCGCGATATCAACCTCCTCATCGGCGAGCTCAACAGTTCCCATTCCGGCATTGGCCGTCCCAGTGCTCCTGCGGTGCGGACCGGCAGGTTGGGCCTTCGCTTTGAGCGCGCACGGTTTGAAACTGACGGCGCGCTGATCATCCGTGAAATCGTCCCTCTCGGCCCGGTCGCGCTCGAAGGTTCAGCCCATGTGGGTGATCGGCTCCTTGCCGTCAACGGCGCCGCGATTACGCCGTCTACCAATCTTGACCAGATGCTTGAGGATGCCCCCAACCGGCGCGTTGTGCTTTCGCTCGCAACGGGCGGCGACGCCGGGAAGAAACGCGACATCATCGTTCGTCCGGTGACGCTGCAGGTGGAGTCCGGCCTCTTGTATCGCGCCTGGGTGGAAAGCCGCCGCGCCTATGTGGACCGCATCTCCGGCGGCAAACTCGGCTATGTGCACATTGCTGCGATGGGGGATGCCGATCTGGCGCAGCTTTATGTGGATCTCGATGTGCTCAACCAATCCAAGCAGGGCGTCGTCGTGGATGTGCGGAACAACAACGGCGGCTATGTAAACGGCCGCGTGATCGACGTATTTTCGCGCAGGAATTACCTGCTGATGACCCCACGCGACCAGGCCACCGAGCCCAGCCGCCAATCCTTAGGCCAACGCGCCCTCGGCCTGCCCACCGTGCTTGTCACCAACGAAAGCACGCTTTCCGATGGTGAAGACTTCACCGAAGGCTACCGCACCCTCGGCCTCGGCAAAGTCGTTGGAACACCCACTGCCGGCTGGATTATCTTTACCGGCGCCCAACGTCTCATCGATGGCTCGCAGGTCCGCGTGCCCGGCGACCGCATCAAAGACACGCGCGGCCAGGACATGGAAATGCATCCCCGCCCCGTTGACGTTGAACAACTCCGTCCGCTGGGCGAAACCGCCACCGGCGAAGATATTCAGCTCCAAAAAGCCGTACAAACCCTGATGGGCGAGTTGAAGTAGGGGATCACCTAAACGGTTATGCCGGTTTCATCGCGCTTCTGCCTCTTGACCGGTAAGGGCAGGTATAAAACTTTCCGGAACTATCCTTCCACGAACGCTGTCCCTCGATTCGTTTCAGAAGCCGCAAGCGGGACCGCTGCCTGCGACCGCCGGCACGGAAAACCGTCTAATCTGGTAAGACTGACTGCCGAGGCTCACGCAATGAAGCTCACCCGTTATACCAAGTTCACCGGCGATCTTTCCACGAGCTTCGATCTCGAGGACCTCATGGAAGCCCTTTCGGATTTTTTCCTCGATTCCGGTTTTCAGGATCCCTTCTCGCCCTTCCAGAACTCCGGCGAAAACTCCATGGAGGATCTTCGCGAAGCCGTTCGCCAGGCCCTCGACGCCGGCGATCTGCTCGACGAGGATGCCCAGGAAAAATACGAAGAATTGCCCGAAGAAGGCAAGCAGGAACTCGTCGAAAAAATCATTCAACGCATGAAAGATGAGGCCTTTCTGAACGCGGAAGAGCCCGCCGAAGGGCAAGGCGAACAGGGCGAGGGAGAAAACGAAAACGCTCGCTTCGAGGTCACCGACAAGGGCATGGATTTTCTCGGCTTCAAAGCGCTGCGCGACCTGCTGGGTCCGCTGGGCAAAAGCTCGCTGGGCCGCCACGACACACGCTACGAAGCGGCTGGTGTTGAAACGAACGGATCGTCCAAGAATTATGAGTTCGGTGATTCCCTCAACCTCGACATCACCGCCACCCTCAACTCTGTCTTCGCGCGGGAAGGCGCTCCGAACGGCTCCGGGGTCCTCAATCTCGAGTACAGCGACCTTCATGTGCAACAGGCTGATTTTCAAAGCTCCTGCGCGACGGTTGTGCTGTTGGACTGCTCACACTCCATGATTCTTTATGGCGAAGATCGTTTCACGCCGGCCAAGCGGGTCGCCATGGCGCTCGCCCACCTCATCCGCACGCAGTACCCCGGCGATCAACTCAATCTCGTGCTCTTTCACGATTCCGCTGAAGAGATCCCGATCTCGCAACTGCCGCGCGTCAAGGTTGGCCCGCATTACACCAACACGCGCGAAGGGCTGCGCATCGCGCAACGCATCCTTAAATCAAGCGGCAAGGACATGAAGCAGATTGTCATGATCACGGACGGCAAGCCTTCCGCGCTCACGCTTGAGGACGGTCGTATCTACAAAAATGCCTTCGGCCTCGACCCTATCGTCATCTCTGAAACCCTTGAAGAGGTCGGTCGCTGCAAACGCTCCAACATCATGATCAACACGTTTATGCTTGCCGACGACTTCCAGCTCGTGCAATTCGTGCAGAAAATGAGCGCAATGTGCCGCGGCAAAGCCTACTTCACCACCCCGGAAACGCTGGGAAACTACCTGCTCCAGGACTATATGACCCGGCGGTCCAAGGTCGTGAACTGATAAGAGGAAGCAAAAGAAGCAGCTCCTTTCGCCCGCTTCAAACAGCTGCTTCTCGGTTCAAATCACAGCCCATGTCCTCCCGCCAAGCTCACCTTCGCCGCGCCCGCCACTGGATCGCCAACCGTGGCTGGCGCGGCTTTTTCGCGGAAATGCGGGCCCGTTTCGGGCTTCGCCTGCGTGGCAAGCCGATTCCCGGGCACCCCGGCCCGGAAACGGGCCCGCATCCATTCGATCTCGCGTACCACGTCGACACCGCCGGTCTGATCTGGGGCGAAGCCGCTACCCCCAGCGCCGGCAGCCGCGATGCAGGCTACTGGGCGACAGGCTACTACGGCGTCGCCCCTTCCGCCTTCGATTCAGCCCTGCGCCGCCTCGCCCTGCCCTGGCCCGCTTTTACCTTTGTCGATATCGGCTGTGGCAAGGGTCGCGCCCTTTTGCTTTCCCTTGCCTTTCCTTTTCGCCGCATCGTCGGCGTTGAACTTTCCGCGGACCTTGCCGACGTAGCGCGCCGGAACCTGCAAACCTTTCATGCGCCCTGGCGCCGGCCCGAAGTTCGGTCCGAAGTCCTTACCGCTGACGCCACCACGGTTCTTTTACCCGCGGGGCCGCTCGTCTGCTTTCTCTACCATCCCTTTGCCGCGCCCGTGATGCGCCGTTTTCTCGCGCATCTGCTGGCCGCCGCTCGCGCTGAATCCCGCGACATTTACCTGCTCTACACCAACCCAGAACTTGCGCACATGCTCCAAGCCACATCCGGCATCACGCGCCTGTGGGCTCATGGATCCACCCTGACCCCGGAAGAAACCGCCGCTGACCGCTTCCGCTCTACGAACGAGTACACGGTTGCCTATCGCGTCATGCCATAGGTCATTATTTTTGCCGGTCTCGCCACACCCGATATAAACCCCACGCCGCCGCCGAGCAGTTATCCATCACACGCCCGTCCAGCAGCATCGCTTCAAACTCCTCCACCGGCACACGATGGACGGTCATATCGTCTTCCTCGGGATCGCGATCCGGCTCACCTTGCGTGAGGCCCTCGGCAAGGTACACGTGATGCAGCTGCCGCATGGCGCCGTAGGCGATCCACAACGGTGCCAACGCAATCATCTGTTCCGCTTCCAACCCCGTTTCTTCGCGTAGCTCCCCACGCGCCAGATCCTCAGGGTCTGCATCCGCCACCTCCCATCCGCCCTGCGGCAATTCAAAGAAGGTGGCGCCCACGGTGTAACGAAACTGCCGCACCAGCCAAAGAAAATCCCCGTCTGCCGTACGCTCGATCGGGATCACAATGCATGCCGGATCCTTATCGACCACGCCATACAAGCCACGCTCCCCATTGGCGCGCTCGATGATGTCCTCGCGCACGCGGGTCCACGGGTTCCGATACACTTCACGGCTGCTGATGGTTTTAATCGCCACAATCTTCCTCTCGCCACGCCCAGCAGATCGGGTGCGGACAGGCTTTACGACGCAAGTTGCAGAACGGCCAGGCTCATTCCGGACAGGGTGATTGCGTTGTCCCGCGAGACGATTTCAGCTCGCGACGCCAGCTTCAAGACTTCGCCCGGCAAAAGCGGAACTTCCATCACCCCATCCCCGATATACATCAGCACACGCACGCTCCCGCGTTGCATAATCAGTCCCTTGCCATCGGATGTGCACGAAACTTCAAGATGACCGAAGTCGCCGTCGTTCAGATCCACCGTGGCTCGCCGAAACGCAATCAGGCTCTTTACCCATTGCAGCATTTCTTCGTGCCGGCCTCCGTGCAGTTCGCTCCAGTCCAACTTCGAGCGCTCAAAGGTTTCTACGGCCTCAGGGTCGGGCACGGCATCTTCTTCCCAGCCAAAGGCCGCAAAATCGCGCTTGCGTCCTTCAGAAACCAGGCGGCGCATTTCTTCCTCTTCATGATCGGCGAAGTACAGGAACGGCGCACTCGCAGCGAACTCTTCGCCCATCCAGAGCATGGGAATAAACGGCACGGTCAGCGTCAGGCCAAGCGCGACCTTGGCCGCCTCCATGCCCACCAGGTGCTCCAAACGCTCGCCCGCCGCCCGATTCCCTACCTGGTCGTGGTTTTGGATGTAGCCAAGGAAGTGGTGCGCAGACAGCCCCTCCACCGGTCGGCCATGTGCGTGTTGCCGGTAGCCCGAATACTTGCCGTCATACACGAATGCCTTGCGCAACGACTTCACCAGATCATCCATGCTGCCGAAGTCGTCGTAGTAGCCGCGCCCCGGATCGCTCCACAACAACGTGAACAGCGCGTGGTGAAAATCATCACTCCATTGCGCATCCATGCCGTACCCGTGCGCTTCACGCGGACGCACAAACCGCGGATCGTTTAAATCGCTTTCCGCAATCAAGACAAAGCGCTTTTTCAGCGTGTTTCCCAGTCGTTCGACCTCGCTTGAAAGCTGCTCCATGAAGTGCACCGCGGAACGATCGATGTACTCGTGCGTCGCGTCGAGCCGCAGTCCATCGCAGTGGTAATCCCGCAGCCACATCAGGGCGTTGTCGATGAAAAAGGATCGCACTTCATCGCTGCCGCCTTCGTTGAAGTTCACCGCCGCGCCCCAGGGTGTGTGGTATCTGTCGGTCAAATACGGTGCAAACTTGTTAGTGTAATTGCCCACCGGACCGAAGTGGTTGTACACCACATCAAGCACCACCGCCAGGTTTGCGGCATGGCATGCGTCGACGAAACGCTTGAAGCCTTCAGGACCGCCGTAGGGCTCAAAGACAGCGAAAAGGCCGACACCGTCGTAACCCCACCCGCGCACGCCGGCAAAGTCGTTGATCGGCATCACCTCCACATGCGTTACACCTAATTCCGCAAGATAGCCGAGGTGCTGGATGGCGCTATCGAAGGTTCCTTCCTTGCTGAAAGTGCCGATGTGCAATTCGTAAATGATGGCGCTGCCCAGTGGCGGCGTGTGCCAGTGCGCATCGGTCCACGGAAAAGCGTCATTGCCCAACACGCGCGAGGGCCCGTGCACCCCTTGCGGCTGCCATTGGCTGCGCGGGTCTGGAAACGGCGTTGGATCATTGTCGATCCGAAAGGCGTAGTCGGTTCCCACTCCCGCATCCTGTACTGCGAGCTTCCACCATCCGCGCTCCTGCGGTCCCTGCATGGGCAACGCCTCGCCATTCACTTGCAGATGCATGGCTTGCGCGCGCGGCGCCCAGATACTAAATTCGTGCATGTGTCGAACCTTTCCTTGCTCCTCTGGGCACCATACTACCTGCGCGCTACTGATCCGCCGTGCGCACCAGCAGGGCAACAGGAAACTCCACGAGCAGAGAAGCTACCGCCAGATCGCCGCCTGCGAATGTTTTTCCGGTAAACCGATCACGCCACTGCCCTTGGGGCAGCTTCATGTGCGCCTGCGACACGGGCGCATCCTGCGTCCAACGCGGCGCTACCGTGAGCACTGCATCGGCGCGTAGATAGGCAATCACGCGTTCGGCCTCGGCTCCTTCCGCCATCAATGGCGTGTAGGCCGCGTCCGGTCCGAACCATTCCGGATGTTCCAGACGAAGCGTCAGCGCCTGGTGGACCACCAACAGCTTCGGCAGCCCCTCATCCATACGCCTCATGATCTCTGCCAAATCCAGAGATGCAAGCTCATCGAGATACCGCGAACGCAACTTATAATCCACCGGCCGCCGGTTGTCAGGATCCACCAGCGAAAGATCCCACAACTCTCCCCCTTGGTACAGGTCCGGCACGCCCGGGGATGTATGCTTCAACAGCGTTTGCGTCAGCGAGTTGATCTGGCCTGCCCGCGTGATGCTGTCCACATACGCTTCGAGATCGGCCAGGAACGCCTTATCTTCAAGCAGGGCGTCGAGGTACAGATTCAGAGCATCCTCATACTCGGCATTGTTGGCCACCCAGCTCGTGCGCAGCTTGGCTTCGCGCGTCGCCTTTTGCATGTAGTTTTTCAGTCGGTCAAGCGTGAGCGGCCAAGCGCCAATCAGCGTTTGGTATAGAAACCACAACGTGCCTGCATCCACCTCTTCACTGCGATAGCCGGCCGTCATCCCTTGCCAGCGCTGCGCGGCATGGAAAAAGCCATCCGGGTCTTCACTCAACACCGCCAGGCGCGCCCGCACGTCGTCAGCCCGCTTCGTGTCATGCGTACTCAACGCCAGCATCGTTTCCGGAAACGTCTTTTGCATCGTGCTGTTGTAGTGATGGAAATCCTGCAGGGAAAATCCGCTGCAAGCCGGATTGCCGCCGACCTCATTCAATGCCGCGAGCCGGTTGTAGCAATAAAACGCCGTGTCTTCTACACCTTTCGCCATCACCGGGCTGGTGAACTGCTGAAACCGGTACACAAACTCGGCCTCCTTTTCACCCACGACCTTCATCTGCAGCACATCGCTCATGAAGTCGAACAGCGAGCCATCGATGTCGAGCCGGTTATCTTTCGCGCACTCCGCTGCCTTGGCGATAGTGGCGCAATCTTCATCGGTGATCTCTTTGCGCTGGGGCACCACGTAGGTGCGGTAGATGGCGAAGCAGGAGGCAAACTCCCGAATCGCTCGCCGAATCTCCGCACGGGTAAAGTCGCGAAACTCCCGATTGGCTTCGCATATTTCAACAAACGAGCTTGCCAGCCGGTTCACATCCGAACCCAACGCTTCCTGCGTCACATTCAGCTTTTTGTCATGCGCGGTTACGGGGAAGCTTGCCGTATCGCCCGTGAACGCAGCATAGTGCTCACCAAGCCGTGACAATCCTTCCGGGTTCACCAGCAGGCCGATGGCCTGGTTCATGAAGTCATAGCCGCTGGTGCCCTGAATCGGCCAATTTTCCCGCAACCATTCGCCCGGCTCCAGGATTTTTTCGCCGATGATCCATGCATCCGGCGCACGCTCGCGCAACCGTTGCAGATATTGCAGGGGATCACGCAAACCATCAGGATGATCGATGCGCACGCCGTCCAGCACCCCTTCGCGCAGCCAGCGCAGGATCAGCGCATGCGTTTCCTCGAACACATATTCCCGCTCCATGCGCACGCCAATCAGCGTGTTCACATCGAAGAAGCGACGATACCCCAACTGCTGATCCGCTGCCTTCCAATACGACAGCCGATAGCTTTGCTGCGACAGCAATTCATCCAGCGCATCGCTGTCTCCGTTCATTTCGTCGACCACGCGGTCGATCTCGCGGCAGGTTTCCACTTCTTCCTTGCACAAGCGTTCCAGCAGGCTTTGCAGCACCCGTTTATCACGATCGCGCGCATTCAACTTCCAACGATCCCATTCCTCTGCTGAGGGCAAACGACCGAAGCTTGCCGATAAAAACCGCAACGTGTCACTGCCGGCACGATCCGCGGCTTTTGCGAGAATGAGCGGCAGCGTCGTCGGCGAGATCGGCAGGAATTGGCCCGCCGTTTCAATCACGAATCCCGACCCCTGCCGCTTGATCTTTACGCCGCCATCGCGCAGCACGCGCCCATACTGGTCGCCCAGCACAGGGACCAGAACTTTTTCGCGCAAACGCTCCTCACTGGAATGCCAATCGATGTCGAAGAAGCCGGCATACCGGCTGTTTGTGCCGTTCTCAAGCACATCCCACCAATACCGGTTCTCCTGCCCCAAGCTCATATGGTTGGGCACGATATCCAGCACCTGCCCCAGGCCCACCTCGCTGAGCTGCTTGCAGAAACGCTCATGCGCCGGGGCGCCGCCGAGCTCTTCATTCACCTTGCGATGATCGACCACATCATAGCCATGCATGCTGTGCGGCGCCGCCTGCAGATAGGGCGAGCTATACACATGGCTGACGCCGAGCTTTTTCAGGTAAGGCGCCACCGCGGCTGCATCGTCAAAGCCGAAATGTTCATGCAGTTGCAGCCGATAGGTGGAATGCGGAACACGTGCCATCAGATTTCACTCCGGTTCTTCGTCATGCGAAGGATGGTGTCAGGGCGCCACACAACCGTGGTACCTTCCCGCCGTTGCATGTTTTGCCTTTGTCTTCGCTGATAGAGTCGCGCGAGAAAGCCGAGGGTTGTATCGCCGCTCAGCCCTGCGCCACGTCGGCTTCCTGGGGTCGCCATTGCCCGCTCAGCGTCAACGCCGCATGCACCAACGCCATGTGCGACAAGGCCTGTGGAAAGTTTCCAAGCATCCGTTTCTTCTTCGAATCGTATTCTTCACTCAACAGGCCGACATCGTTGCACAGTGCCAATAAACGCTCAAACATCGCGCGGGCGTCGGCTATCCGCCCGATCAGATGCAAGCAAATCACCATCCAAAAGCTGCACGCCAGAAAGCTGCCTTCCTGGCCTTTCAATCCATCCCTGGACTTGGCAGCATCGTACCGCAGCACCAGTCCATCTCGCATCAGGTGCTTTTCGATCGCCTGCACTGTACCGATGATCCGTGGGTCATTGAGTGGCAAGAATCCGAGAAAAAGTATGCGCAAACAGGATGCATCGACGGTGTTGGAACCGTAACTTTGCGTAAACGAATTCAGCTTTTTGCTGAACCCCTTTTTGCAAATCTGTTTATGCAGCTTATCGCGATTTTTGCGCCACCGCTTCACATCCCCCGCGCCGTCATAGCGTTCTTGCTGTTTCACCGCCCGATCCAGCGCCACCCAGGCCATCACCTTGCTGTGCACGAACTGCTCGCGCCCACCGCGTGCCTCCCAGATACCCTCATCCGGCTGCTCCCATATCTGGCAAAGGTGCTCGATAAGGGCAATCTCTAACCTGGTCGCAGGCGTTCGCAGATCGTCATCGGCCTCCGGTGTTCGGCTCAACGCCAGGCCAACTTCTCCGAACACATCCAACTGAAACTGCTCCGAAGCGGCGTTGCCGATACGCACCGGCTGCGAATGCTCATACCCGGCCAGCCAACCCGCCGTCCACTCCACCAAACGGCGTTCTCCGCGAATGCCATACAGCGCCTGCAACTGGTCCGGTGCGCCTGCAATGGCCCGCAAAAGCCATAAACGCCAATGGACCGCCTCTTCGGTGTACCCGGCCTGCAGCAACACCAACAGCGTGAACGCCGTATCGCGCAGCCAGCAGTACCGGTAATCCCAATTGCGCTCACCGCCGAGCAGTTCCGGCAGACCGGTTGTGGGCGCAGCCACAATGCCGCCCGTCGGCTTAAAGGTAAGTGCCTTCAGGGTCAACAGGCTTCGCTGCACAGCGTCGCCGTAAGGTCCGCTGTATGTGGAAATGGCCGACCACTGTTTCCAGAAGTCTTCGGTGCTTTGTAATGCCGTGTCGGCCACCACCGGCGGCGGCATCTCCTCGTTGCTGCTGCTGTAGGTCAAGGTAAAACAGGCACACTCGCCTGCTTTCACGGTGAAATCTGCCACCGTGGACATGTGTTCCCCACGGAATTCTGCCGCAGCGCCCTGCAGACAGTGGCTGCGCAAGGTCACCATGTCCGGCCCGGAAACCGCGCGCAGTTCGTTCGCGCTGCTGGTCACCCACGGCACCGTCAAGCCATAGTCAAACCGCAGCACAAGGTCCAACCGCATCTTTACGTTGCCGCTCACCCCATACACCATCCGAATCACATCGGAGTGCTCGCCCCGCGGCGGCATAAAATCCACCAGTAAGACTTCGCCTTCGCCGGTCACAAAGGTTGTCTCGAGAATAAGGGTGCCAGGCCTGTACCGACGCCGGCTTTCCCGGATTTTCCCCTTCGTCTGGATGCGCCAGAACCCGTTCTCCTGGGTTCCCAGCAGCGACGCAAAGCATGCGCTTGATGAAAAATCCGGCCAGCAAAGCCAATCGATTGAACCGCTCCGGCTTACCAGGGCCGCCGTTTGCAGGTCGCCGATCATCGCATAGTCTTCAATCCGCGCCCCATGTAACGGGGACCTGGATGGCCGTCCAAATGTTTCGGGCAAGCGCCCTCCTTGTATTCTTCACCGCTGTCTGCAAGGTAAGATGCAGGTACCCTGTTTGCGGTGCAGCCGCCGGTCAGTCAATCGCAATGCTCCGTCAATCGCAATGCTCAGTCGATCGCAAAGGCGATCGCAAAGCCAAAGCTGTCGCCACACCAAAGACAGCGGTGAAGCCAACTGTTCGCAAAGACCCATCATCAGCTACTAAAACACGACGAAAGGGATGAAACCGCATGAAACCGACTGAAGGCCGCCGGCGCGTTGTTATCGAAGAAGTGGAGCCGCAGGTGAACGGCGGCCGCTTTCCGGCCAAGCGCACCCTCGGCGATAAGGTTGCCGTGAAGGCTGCCATCTTTTCCGACGGCCACGACCATGTCGGCGCGCGCCTGTTGTACCGACACAGCTCGCAAAAGGGCTGGCAGACGGTCCCCTTCGCCGCCCTGCCCAATGACCTTTGGATCGCTACGTTCCCCGTCGATCAACTCGGCACGTGGGTCTTCACCGTGGAAGGCTGGGTCGACCACTTCGACACTTGGGTTCATGATCTCGAAAAGCGTCTTGCCGCGCAGCCCGACCCGCACCAACCCACACAGCAGGTCGAGCCCCAGGACATCCCCTTGCAACTCACCATCGGTGCCAACCTGCTCGAATCAGCAGCAGCACGCGCCAAAGGCGCCGACAGCAAACAGCTGCGGGGCGGTGCCGAAGAACTTCGCCGGCTCGCTGCCGCGCAGCACCCCTTTTACGAAACACCGCTCACCGAAGATTTGGTGGAACTCGCGGGCCGCTATCCGGACTTGGCCTACAGCACGCGTTACGGCGCGGAACTGCCGGTCTGGGTCGATCGTGAACGGGCCAGGTTTTCCGCCTGGTATGAGTTATTCCCGCGTTCCTGCGGCGCCAACGCCGATACTCACGGAAACCTGCGCGATGTGATCTCACGGCTGCCCGCGATCGCCGCCATGGGCTTCGACATCGTGTATATGCCGCCGATTCATCCCATCGGCGTGCAGTTTCGCAAAGGCAAAAACAATGCCGTGACGGCGGAACCCGGCGATCTCGGCAGCCCGTGGGCAATCGGCGCGGCAGAAGGCGGTCACACGGCTTTGCATCCGCAGCTTGGCACGTTTGCCGATTTCGACGCCCTGTCCGCTGCAGCCAAACAACAAGGTCTGGAGTTGGCGCTTGACATCGCCTTCCAGTGCTCGCCCGATCACCCCTGGGTCGCAGAACATGCAGACTGGTTCAAAGCACGCCCGGACGGCACGATACAGTACGCTGAAAATCCGCCCAAGAAATATCAGGACATCTACCCGATTAACTTCGAATCGAAAGACTGGCGTGGGCTTTGGGATGCCCTGTACGGTGTCTTCACGTTCTGGATTGATCGCGGCGTGCGCGTCTTTCGTGTGGATAATCCGCACACCAAAGCACTGCCTTTCTGGGAATGGTGCATCGCCGAAATCCTGCGCGACACGCCTGAGGTGATCTTCCTTGCCGAAGCCTTTACCCGGCCGCACGTCATGTACTCGCTTGCCAAAGGCGGCTACACGCAGGGCTATACCTATTTCACCTGGCGCAACACCAAAGCCGAACTCGAAGCTTACTTCACGGAACTCTCGAACCCACCGGTTTCCGACTTTTTTCGCGGCAATGTTTGGCCCAACACACCTGACATTCTGCATGAACAACTGCAGGAAACCGACCCTGCTCAGCGGCGCTCCATCTTCATGTCGCGCGCTATTCTCGCGACGACCCTGAGCGCTAACTGGGGCATCTACGGTCCCGCCTACGAGCTCTGCGAAGGCTGCGCGGCCAAGCCCTCCGCGGGCAAAAAGGGCTCGGAAGAATACCTGGACAGTGAAAAATATCAGATCCGCGCCTGGGATCTGAGCGACCCCATCTCGATTGCACCGCTCGTGACTCAGTTGAACGAGATTCGCCGCGCCAACCCGGCGCTGCAGCGCAACGACGGGCTCGTCTTTCACAAGACCGAGCACGCAAGCATCATGTGCTATTCCAAGCGAAGCGGCGATGGCGCCAATGTCATTCTTGTCGCCATCAACCTCGATCCCAAGGCTGAGCACAGCACATGGATGCAACTGGAGATGGCTGCGCTGGGATTGCCGTCCGATGCATCCTTTGAGGTCGATGACCTGCTCACCGGCGCGCGCTACACCTGGAAGGAATGGTGCTACGTCGCGCTAAGACCAGAGCAGCCCGCCCATATACTCCGTGTCCTGAAGGGACCTTCATCAACGGCGACGATTGAGGAATCTCGAGGCTGAGTTCTTCCGACATACAAGAATCTTCGATAACCCTTACATATTCAAACAATCCGGTGACATCCGCATGACAACTTGATCCGAGCGTCTCGCTAACCTTCGTAGTGACTGGCTTCCCAAATTCTTCCAGTTACGCTCTCTCTGCAAAGAGGGGGAACGCCGAAAGCGAGACACCTTGCAACCATTTGAGCACCAAGCTGAGATCCAATGCCCTTCCTCTAAACCAAGTATCCGTTTGCAGGCCAAACGGCATCTCGCAGCGTTTGCTGCGCGTATTCTTGGCGCGGTTTTCGTTTTAACCGCAGCCGGCGTTCCGATGATGGCCCAAAACACAGGGGCTTATCAGATGACCAACATCATCTCGGACGGTTATGTTCCCGCTACCGTAACTGACTCAAGCTTCATCGATCCGTGGGGGATCTCCGGCACGAGTGATTTTTGGATCGATACGGCAGTGACCGGCTTTTCCTACGTCGCGGATGCTAACAGCACTATCCTGTTCAAGACCGCGATCCCCCCAGCCGGCGGCAGCGGCACCGGTCAGCCCACCGGGACCGTCCTGAACACGACAAACGGTTTCGTCCTATCGAATGGGGCAAAGGCGAGCTTCCTGTTTGGAAGCCTCGACGGCCAGATCAGCGGCTGGAACGGCAAGCTCTTGTCCACCCCTGGGGACATCTCTTTGGCGGCTATCAACAACTCCGCTGCCCATGCGGTTTACACCGATATCGCCCTCGATACGAACAGCACCAGCACGTATCTTCTGGCGGCGAATTTCGGAGCCGGCGCAACGGTGGAAGTGTATGACCAGAACTTCAAGTCGACAACGCTGGCGGGTTCCTTTACCGATCCCAATGTTCCTGCCGGGTACGCACCCTACGCAATCCATCCCATCAACGGCAAGATCTACATCACCTACATGCTGCGCTCGACCACAACCTACTCGGAAACGCTCGGCACCAACACCGGTTTTGTCAGCGTCTTTGACGTGAACGGAAACTTCCTTCAGCGCGCGATCACCGGCGGCAACCTGAATGCGCCGTGGGGCATGGCGCTTGCACCGTCGACCTTCGGCATCTATGGCGGTGATCTGCTGGTGGGCAATCTTGGCGATGGTTTGATCAACGTGTACGACCCGAACACATTCGCCTATATCGGCCAGCTCATTGACGCAAGCGGCAATCCCATCCTTGCCTCTTTGCCCGGCGGCAGTGGCCCTGCGCCCGGGGCGGGCTCGGGCTTTGGGTATGGCTCCAACACGTCGAGCTACACGGGTCTGTGGGAGATCGTCTTCGGCCATGGCGTGGCAAACGGCACACCCACCACGGCGAACGCCGGCGACCCAAATACGCTGTATTTCGCTGCGGGTCTCGATTCGGAAACACACGGTTTGTTTGGCGCCATCACGCCGGCCGCTACGGCGACAGGAACAGCGACCTTTGGGCTCAGCACTTCAACGCAGATTGTTCCGACCAGCCACGGTCAGAGCGGCAGCGTGACGCTCAGTGTAGAACCTGTCAACGGGTTCTCCGGTACTGTGACCTTTGCATGCTCCGGGCTGCCGGTAAGTGCCTCGTGCAGCTTCAGTCCGGCAACGGTCAACGTGACCGGAACAGCTGCGTCGACAACCCAACTCACGATCACAGCCAACAACAATACGTCTTTGCTGCGCCAAGGTGACCTTTTCGGTAGCAAAATGACGGGGATTACCGCAGCGATGCTGCTGCCGTTCGGGGCGCTTTTGCTGGGACGCCGCAAGCGCAAGCCGGCAACGCCTATGCAGGTGTTGGGTGTGTTCGCTCTGTTGTTGATCGGTGCTGGCGTTGTCACGGGTTGTGGGGGAAGCAGTGCTTCGACGCCGGCGGGCACCTCGCAGGTGACGGTCACGGCGACATCGGGCACCGTATCGCACAGCTCTACGTTCTCGCTGATTGTTCCGTAAGCAGGTTTGCACGCCCAGTCGGGTCGTCGAGAATCGTCGAGATTCTCGGCGACCCTCTTTCAGTAGGAATTTTTAGGTGTAGGTTTGTAGTCCTCACCGAACTTGTTTTTGTGCTCCATTGCGTTTGCCGAGCGAACCAAAGCGATGCTTCCCAACGACAAATTGTCTTTGGTGATCCTCAATTTTCGTTCAGCTGCGGTGAGGTCGCTCGCCGCCACGCCTTCAGCCCAAAGCTTCAGCGTGTATTCGCCTGGCGGCAGGCCGTTCAGTGTAACGCTGCCATCAGGGGAGGAGATCGCGTAATACGGGGTGTGGAGCGAGACGACCACCGCTCCCATCTCCGGATGGATGTTGCAAAAAATGTAGGACACACCTTCACGATCGAAGCGAACGGAACGATCCCCTCCGGCCTCGTAAAGACCAAGGTCGAACCGCTTGCCGTTGAACAGCGAAAAGACGTTGTGGAAGAAGGGGTCCTGATTGGGAAAATCGATGCTGGCGCCGGTGGGAACGACCAGCAGATGCGGCTTGAACTGTTTATCTTTTTGTATCAACCGGTAGCCCTGAGCCGGGACGCTGCGCGGCGGTAACGGCAGAGAACTATCCAGAGGCGCGAGCCAGACGACCACGTCTCCAGAACCCATGCCGGCCATAGGTTTGGCGAGGTGTTTGGAATCTTCGGCGGCGTTCGTGATGTGCACCTTCAGTGACACAGTGATGCCCTGCGCCAGACAAGGAACGGGATACAGCATGACGCATAGAAGCGAAATCATCGTGAGGGCCAACGAGTGTCTCGGACTGAAGCAGCGCCAGCTCAAAACTGGTACCCCGCTGAAAGCGTAAAGATGTTGGCTGTGTTCGGTGCCCCCGTGAGCTGCCAGTTCATGAGTCGGCGATATTCCGGAGAGAAGATCAGATAGGTCTTTGGGCGGAAGACCACGTTGCCCACGATCATGCGGGTGCGGGCCATCGTTTCCAGGGGATTGGTTGCGTTCGACAAAATCAGTCGATGCATGTCGGAAGCGTATCCTGAGTCCTGGCCGGCGGAAAGGTTCGCTTCCATGGTGGTGCCGCGATGCAGCTTGAGCTGCGCCCACCCGCCGATGTCATTGAGCCCAAGTGTACGGGCCACGCCCGTGATCGGATCGATGCCTGCAATGACATCTTTGTACGCGCCGCCACCGAGCGCACCCAGGCCGGCGCCGCGGTAGAACTCGCCTTCTACTTGCAGAAGTCGGTTGAGCGGCAGCTGCCAATCGCTTGTTACGGCCCAGGTGTGGATGTCGACGCCGCCGTTATAGCTTTCCCGCGCCTTATAACCCCCTGCGCCCACGGAAAGCTCGCGGTTGAAGAGCTTGAGATGGTAAGAAACGCGCCCTTCGATGGCTGGCCGCCGCGCCAGTTCCCCCGCGCTCAGGATCCGGTTGGAACTCTGCTGTTGTTGATCCACCACGGATGGGTCGAGCAGGCCTGCTTCCAAAAGCAGCGAGCTTGCCCCGGAGAGTGCGACGCTATGCTCATAGCGCAACTGCGGAGACCAGGTCCAAAGATTGCCCGCCCATGCCAGCGACGGAATGGCGACCGTGGCGTAGGACGTGGGCGAAAGCGGGGAGATCAGCGGCGCCTCAATACCGAGGTGCAGCGCGTCCCGCTCCCACGATGCGCTTACATCAGCGGTGCGCAGCCGAAAACTGCCCGTTGTGCTGGCGTAGAAATTGTAGGAACGCCCACCGAAGAAGTCTGCGGTCACGTCGGCTGCCGTTGCGGCCCCGGCGATATGCGGACCCATAGCCCGGACGCCGCACAGCGGTTGACGCAG
>CAXTRN010000010.1:0-33564 GCA_964246645.1 uncultured Acidobacteriaceae bacterium | reverse complement strand
GAGCCTGTATGGGCCGTATGCGCTGCTCTTCGATCCGCAAGGAAACATCTGGGTTTCAGACATGTTTCATAACCGCATACGGGAAATCAATGGTTCTCTGCTGGGCATCAGTTATCCGCCCATGCGCGTCGGCAAACAATCCAGTCCAATCGCCGGCGCGATGTATAACGCGGGCAATACAAACTTGACGCTCGCCGCGCCGGTGCTCAATCAAGCAGCGCTTGACTCAGGCACGACGACCTGTGGCCGGGACCCGCTTGCGCCCGCGGTCTTTTGCAACATGGGCGTTATTTTTGCGCCCACACAGGTCGGGCAAACCGTGCTGGGCTCCGTAACGTGGCCTTCCGATGCGCCCAATGTGACCCCTGTCGATGATCTCAGCGGACAGGTGCTCAGCGTGGAACCCACAAGCGTCGCGCTCAGCGCAAACTTGAACCCAGGGTTATTGGGCCAACCGATCACGCTTTCGGCGGCTGTCACCAGCGCCGATACAAACCGCACCGGAACGGTGACCTTTACCGAAGGCAATCAGGTTTGGTGTACGGCGGTGCCGCTTTCGCATGCCGGCACGGCACTCTGCGTTATTCCAAGCCTGTCCCTTGGATCGCACACCTTCGGTGCGAGTTACTCAGGGGACGACAATAATGCGGCAAGCCCTGCACCCCCTTTCACGGAAATCATCAAGCAGCAGCCTGCACTGGCCCTTGCTGTTTCAAGTAGCCCTGCGCCGGTCACGAGCAACGTCACACTTACCCTCACGGCTGCGGATCAATCCGGCACGCCCACCGGAACGATCGTTTTCTACGACGGAACCACGGCTCTGGCCACAGTAGCTCTTAACAGCACAGGCATTGCGAGCTGGAGTACATCGACGCTAAATGTCGGCACCCACAATCTTTCCGCGCAGTACAGCGGCGATGGTGCAAACGTTTCCGGAACGTCCAACCTCGTCGCCGAGCAGATTACCCAGGTCGCGACGATCGCTCTGCTCAGTTCCAGTAGCGCCAATGTTCCAGTCGGCACGGCGCTCGTCTTCAGCGCGGCTGTCGTCAGCGAGCACGGCCCCGCCCCCACCGGCTTCGTGGAGTTCACGGATGGCAGCGGCGTGGGAGCGTCCGTACTCGGTTCCGCGACACTGGGCACCAACGAGGTGGCAGCCATCACGGTTTCCACGCTGGCTCCGGGTCTGCACAGCATCGTTGCAACGTATCGCGGCGACACAGACGACGCGCCGAGCACCTCCGCCGCGCTCGCACAAACGGTGCAACAGATCGTCACCGTAACCACCCTCGCCGGGGATAGCAATCCGCTGAACGCTGGAGCGCCGCTGCATCTTTCGGCGTCCGTCCTGCCGGGGTCGGCAGCCACCCCGGATGGAGTGCTCGCGGGAACGGTAAGCTTTCGCGATGGAGCCACCGTGCTGGGCACGGTAACGCTTAGCGCTACCAGCCAGGCAAGCATTGCGGCCAACAATCTGCCGGTCGGCGCCCATTCCCTCACGGCGGTGTTTAGCGGCAACACGAACTACGCTGCCAGCACCTCCACTGTGCTGCTGGAAAAGGTTCAACAAACAACCACGCAGATCGCGCTCAGCACGAACGCCGCGACGACGTTGGTCGGCAAAGCCGCCAGCTTCAACGCCCTTGTGACTAGCATCACCGGCGTTCCTTCGGGCACCGTCCTGTTCCGGGATGGCGCGGGTCCCAACGCTGCTGTACTGGGAACTGCCACGCTCGATGCAAGCGGCCATGCAAACCTGGTAACGACCAGGCTTTTGCAAGGTCCGCACACGATCGTCGCCGTCTATGGTGGCGATGCGAACTATCTCCCCGCAACGTCCACCGGCTTGCAGCAGCTTGTACAACTGGCGCAACCCGTTCTCACGCTGAGCGGGCCGGTGCAACCGATTGATGCAGGCACAGCCACACAGTTTTCGGTCAGCTACGTGGCCCCGGGCGTTGCACCTACCGGTACGCTGACGCTACTCGATGGAGCTACGGCGATTGGCAGCCTCGCTCTTGGAACGGGCAACACCTACGTGTTTTCCAACTCAACTTTGACCGTCGGACCACATCTGCTGAAAGCGAGCTATGGCGGAGACGCGGACAATGCTCCGGCGAGCTCTGCCGCGTTCACGGTGATCGTGCAGCAGTCGCCTTCAACGACAGCGCTGAACGCAAGCGCGAACCCGCTTACGGAGGGTGGTGTGTTGAGCCTTGCCGCTACTGTGTTGAGCGACAGCCCCAACCTGAGTGGAACGGTGAACTTCTATGACGGATCGAAGCTGCTGGGCTCGGCATCACTGGCACCGAACGGCTCGGCACATCTTTCCGCAGCAAACCTCGGCTTAGGGACGCATGCGCTCACAGCGGTTTATGCCGGAGATACCAACCATGCCGGTTCAAGCTCAACCGTATTGCCGGAACTTGTCGTGCAGAGTTCGTCTGGGACGCTCAACTCCAGCAATAACCCATCGGCCAGTGGACAAAACGTCACCTTCACCGCGCAGTTCAGCGGCGCGGGGAGCCTGACAACCACAGGGGCGGCGACCTTTCGCGACAACGGGGCGCTGCTTGCGACGACGCCGTTACAGGGTTCCGGCGTAACGAGTTTCTCCACAGCTGCCCTTACAGTGGGCACGCATACGATCTCGGTCGACTATGCCGGGGACCCGAATTTTTCAGCTGCAAAAGCGCAGCTGTTGCAGACCGTCGTGAATGCAAGCACGGAAGTCATCATCAGCGCGAGCGCGAACCCGGCTGTTTATGGGCAACCGCTCCTTCTTTCGGCAAGCGTCACCAGCAACGGCGGAATGGCGACCGGTCAGGTCATCTTTACAGAAGGACAGGTGCCGGTTGGCTCCGCTGCCCTTGACGCCCATGGCGTCGCTATCTTCCGTTCTGCAACTCTCGCGCCCGGTTTGCACACCGTCGTTGCCAACTATGGGGGAGATGGAAAGGCAAACTCTTCCGTCTCGACCCCGCTGCTTTTCATCGTGAAGCAGACGACCGCGCTCGTCGTGCAATCCAGCCAGAATCCCGCCCAAACACTCAGCCCTGTCATCTTCACTGCTGTCGTGACCAACGCGGGGGCGGCTCCAGTGACCGGTTCCGTAAGCTTTGCGGAAGGCAATACAGTGCTTGGCGTAGCGCCGCTCGATCAAACGGGACACGCTGCCATCACGTTGCCGCAGATGAGTGCGGGCGGCCACATCATCACCGCGAACTATGCGGGTGACGGCGCAAACTTTGCAAGCACCTTTCCCAGCTTCACGGAGGTTGTACAGTTACGCCCAACCGCGACTACCTTGACCGGCTCCGCTACCGATGCAGCCAATCCGCAACAGATCACGTTGATCGCTGTGGTCAGGGGACAGGGATCGGTTCCACCAAGTGGCAACGTCACCTTTACCAACGGCTCAGTGACCCTGGGCGTAGCCGCTGTCGACGCAACCGGTGTGGCAGCGTTGACCGTCATCTTTGAACAAAAGTCCGAACCGGTTTTAGCGACGTATGCCGGCGACCTTTCCTATGCTGCTTCGCAATCCCCCGCTACAACGATCGCCGCCGGCGAGGCAGCACAGTTCACCTTGACTGTGAATGTGCCGACAATCACGCTGGTCACGCATCAGCACACCAGCGTGAACGTCAGCCTCGGATCGGTGAAGGGCTTCTCCGACACGGTTGCGCTAGGCTGCCTGGGGCTGCCTTTCGCCGCTACCTGCACCTTTGACAAGGATCAACTCAAGCTGGCCGCGGATGGTACGGCTGTGGCTACGTTGATCCTGGACACGGGAGATCCCTTAGGCGCCGGCAGCGGAACAAGCGCTTCCCTGAGCTCTGAACGCGGCACCACGCTGTTGTGCCTCTTGCCTGCCGGTCTGCTGCTGTGCCTCCTGCAGCGGAAAAAGACTCGCAAAACGGGTGTTCGCTTGCGTACTGCCGTCGGCTCGGCAGGAGTTCTGGCTTTCCTTTTCGCGCTCACCGTTGGAGCCACGGGATGCAGCGGTTTGCATACCAGCGGCACGCCGCCGGGCACGTACAGCTTCAAAGTGATGGGTACAGGGCAGGGCTCCGGCACAACCCAGGCGCAAACCGTCACCCTGGTGGTGACCCAATGAAGCGCCCTGCGGGTCTTCTCGGCATGTTGCGGAAATTACTTCGGCCGATCGCATCGGTCTTTCCGCTTCCCAGGCTCCAGGGCATGGCCTTCGTGCTTGGCTTCCTTTGCACAGCTTCCGCCGCGGCGCAAGCCGTAGCGGCAGCAACTGGGCCCGGCAGTTATGTTGCAATCGGCGGCGGCATCTCTGCCTTTCAGGTCGACTATGGGCAGCAGAATCTCGGCGGCGGCTTTGTATATGCCGACCTCCACCCGCAGTGGCGAATCGGGTTTGAAGGCGAGGCACGCTTCCTTCGTTTGCACAACTTCGAGCAGGTTACGGAATCGACTTACCTTGGCGGGCTGCACGTTCTCCTCTTGCGACCGCGGCGATTTCAGCCCTACGCTAAAGTTCTGGCTGGTGTCGGCAAGATCACCTTGCCGTTTGCTTACGCGCACGGTTCGTTTTTGACTTACGCGCCTGGGGTTGGCCTTGATGTCGCTCTGAACGACCGCGTGACCGTACGCGCGCTTGACTTCGAATACCAGCACTGGCCTCAGTTCACCTATGGTGCCTTGAGTCCTTATGGCGTCAGTGCGGGCATCAGCTTCCGTCTGAACACGGTGCCGCATTTTCCCAAAGGAGCGAGCACGCGATGATATCCCCGGCGCTTCGATTCACTTCTCGATCGCTACATCACGCTCGTCGCAGGCTCGCGTTAAAAGGGTCGAAAGGAATCAAGGGTACGCGTAGCGTTTGCCGACGCCAAATCGTCCACACTGATTTTCAAAGCCGTTCCCAGCTTGCGGAATCCGCGACGCCATTCGCGGCTCCAGGAGCGGCTTTCCGGACGACAAAGCAGATCATTCCAGATATTTTGTGCCTGCCACAAGTTGGAAGGCACCGGCAGGGTTCGCAGGCTTTCGGCGATCGCCAGAGCTTCGGCCATCACACTCATCTTCTGCGTCACCGCTGCCGCTTCGAGCGCGATCATGGCACGTTTCATGCGACTGTCTGCTGTGTAGCTCAGCAACGCTGTGTCCAGGGTCACGTTGTCCAGCTCTGCCCGGTGTAATAAACGCGCAACTTCGGCGGAATCGTACGCTTCGGCTTCAAGCGCACGGCGTAGCCCACCGTTAATCGCCAGTCGCGCCGTTAATGCCAAGGCAGCGGGAGCAGGGACGTTTGACTCCCCAAGAAAGTGCAGCAGCGTCGCATGCTTCTCGTAAATGTGCATCAACGAATCTTCGACCTCGGACAGGGTTTGATCGAGAATGCTTTTGAGAATGCGTTGCTGCTCGTCCGCGAAGAGGGAACCGAGCGAGTAGCTGGTAGTGCCGAAGCAGCCATCAATCAAGCGGATGAGCTCTGGAAAGTTTGCGCGCCGAATCGCAACACGGGCGTTTTCGGTAAAGGTCGCCCACGCCGCGGCATCTTCGGAGGTAAAGCGCTTCACGGCGGCAGACAGGTTCTGGTCGCCGAGGTGCAGCACGGCAAAGCAGATATCTTCCGCCTCTTCGGTAATGCGTGACTTTAGCTGAGCACGGCCCAGGGCGACCCGTCCACGGCCGGAGGTAAGCATCTCGTAGCTGTGGCGTTCGACGTCGAAACAGAAGATTTCGCCAGTCTCGGGATAGGACCGAAACATTGAAGAGATCGCATAGTGGGCTCCGACGTGTTCAAGGTCCAGCCGAGCGGTTTGCACCCACTTGCGATAAATCTGTGCGCCGTCGCTGTGTTCCGGCACATTGCTTTTCGCACGTTGCAATTCATGAAGGAAATCCGCTTCCAGCGCAATGCCTTGTTCGCCGAAGAGCTTGGCGGCAAGCTGCAACACCCGGCCCGCATATGCGATAATCTGCACCGTTTCGATGCCGGAAATTTCATCAAAAAACCAGCCGCAACTCGAAAACATCAGCTGCGTGTGCCGTTCCAACTCGAGCAGTTCGAACACGGAAACCCGTTCCGCGGGTGTAAGCGGATGCGTCGCGTGCTCAGCCAGAAAATGATCCTGTGTCGCTGGACGGCGATCCAGAACGACGCTGATGTAAGCGTCGCGCGCGGACCAAAGGTCCTTCAGCAGCGAAGCCGCGGCAGCTTCCGCAAGGGGGGCGGTTCGATCGCGCAGCAGATCCAGAGCTTCGCGTAAAGGTCCGCGCCAGGCCTGATTCCAACCGGGCTTGCCGCCGTTACAGCCGCAGTCGGCGCGCCACCGTTCCACGCCGTGGAAGCAGCTCCAGGAGGAGTTTTCAACGACCTCGGCCTCCCAGCGGGGAGGGAACCTGGCCAGGAATTCGGGATAATTTGTGGGCTGCGCGAGGTGCTCTTTCTCGATCCAATGCATGGCGTAACTCAAGGCCATCTCACCGCGGCGATGGTGGTGCCCGTAGCTTTCGCCATCTGTGGCGACGTGGGCCAATTGCGGCTCATCCGACTCGGCTTCCCGGCCGTGAGTTCGCAGGCTGCCCAGAATGCGCCGGCCAAACTCTTCACCCGAGTTCAGCAATCCCTCGAAGGCGATTGCGCGTGAAGCCGGACCATCATAGAAAAAGACCGCAATCGAGCGACCCTCATCGAGGCGTACAAGGTAGGGCCGCGTCGGGTCGACAGCGGCATCCGGCGTTTCCGTCCAGGGCAAGCTGGAAATCGGTTCTGTACCCGGCACCGTCGCCCGTTCTTCCGGTACCGTCGCCGTCGCCCGCTTTTCCGGTACTAGCTGCGCCTGCTCACGGCTGTCCCCCAAAGCGTCTTTCTCCGCCAGGCGCGGGTTCTCATGGGCTTCCGAAGCCGCGTTTTTCTGGCCGGTCGCCGTGCTCTCGGGCAGAACGGCTGCAGGGGATCGCCGCACCCGCGCGCACTGATTCGGGGCAAGCACTGTGAACTTGATCCCCTCCTGTGCCATCAGGTCGAGCACGTTGCGCGAAACGGCAGTTTCCGCCAGCCACATGCCTTCCGGCTTGCGGCCGTAGCGATACTGAAAATCCGCAATACCCCACCGAATCTGGGTACGGGCATCCCGTTCCGACGCCAGCGGCATGATGATGTGGTTGTAAACCTGCGCCAGTGCGGACCCGTGACCGCTGAAGCGCTCGGCGCTCGCGCGATCAGCATCGAGAATCATGCGGTAGGTGCGTGGTGCGAAGCTTTCGAGCCAACTGAGCAGCGTGGCACCGAAGTTGTAACTCATATGCGCATAGTTGTTCAGAATGCGCGTGATCTCCCCGGCCTTGTTCGTCATTCGGGAAGCACCGTTGGGGGCGTAGCATTCCGCGGTGATTCGCTCGTTCCAGTCATGGAAGGGGCTGGCGGATTCCTGCGCTTCGACCGTTTCCAGCCAGGGATTTTCGCGGGGCGGCTGATAAAAATGCCCGTGAACGCAGACAAAACGCCCGGGCGTAACGGCCTTGGAATCGGAAGCCAGGGTGAGCGGGAGCGGTTCGTGTACAGCCATAGCGCGGTGGCCCTCAAAACTCCAGTGTAGCCGTCAGAATGGGCGAAGAACGAGGTGAGCTACCACCGTAGCGGGCCGGCGCGAGTCGCGCCATGTCACTTCAGTAGCAGCTTTTGTCCGTCCTGGTCAGATTGCGGCAGGGCTGGCAGAGCCGTGGCGTCGCCCCGCCTACCGGGGACGAAGGCCCACAAGGATCTGCATAAGAACCGTTTCCACCAGAACATCCAAAGGCACGCCGCTGAGTTTGCCATCGACTGACAAGGAAATCAGGCCTTCTACGGCAGAAAAGACCGTCAGGGCCAACTGCTCGGGATTTCCCGGCACAACCGCTCCTGTGCTTTGCCCATATTGCATGGTCGCCGGTGCTGCGGAAAGCCCCTGGTAACTGACACGAAGCAGCTCCGGGGAAACATCGTCCCGCTGTTTTGTGACAAACATCAGCCGAATCAACTCCCGGTGGTGGAGGGCGAAGCGAATATTTGCACGCGCAAGACTCAACAAGCGAGTTTCAAAATCCGCTTCTCCCGTTTCTGAGGATTGAGCTGGGTTGTCAGCTGGGTTGTCAGCTGAGTGCTCAACTGGATTGTCAGCTGGGGCCTGAGTTGAATGCCCGGCTAATGTCTGAGCCAATGCCTCATCCAGGGTGCGGCCAAGCTGCTCGAAGCCGCGCAGCGCCAGGGCTTCGAGAAAATCCTGCTTCGTGGCAAAGTGTCGTCGTGGTGCGTTATTGCTGACGCCTACCTGACGGGCGAGATCGCGCAGGGAAAGCGCCTCGGCGCCAACCGTTTCGAGCATGGTCTCGCCGGCTCGCAAGAGCGCGGCCCGAAGGTCGCCGTGATGGTAGGGCCGTTTGCCTGCCGCCATGCCACCCTCCGGCTCCAGTGTGACATTGCGGCCGGGAGATCGGCAACGAAGTGTGCGTTGACAACAATGTGCGCACCGCATACATTTAGACCAAGTTGGTGCGGGTTCCCTTATGGAACAGGAGATTGACATGAGATTACGTGGAAGAACGGTACTTCTCACCGGAGGTACCAGCGGCATCGGTTTGGAACTGGCCAGGCAGCTGTCTGAACGTGGCAATACCGTGGTTGTCACGGGACGCGATGAAGAAAAGCTGCAGGCGGCCAGAAAGGCCCTGCCGGCGCTGCACACCTATGTGAGCGATGTGAGTGATCCCGCGGCGATCGTCGCCTTGGCGGAAACGGTGCTGGCCCGGTTTCCGGAACTCGATACGCTCATCAATAATGCCGGTGTGATGCGCAATCTCGATCTGCGGGAAAGCCGTGAGCTGACCGATATAACGCGCGAGATTGAGATCAACCTGAACGGGCCGGTGCGCATGGTGCAGCAATTCCTTGCGCACCTGAAAGGCCGGAAAGAGGCGCTGATTGTGAATGTTTCGTCCGGTCTGGCCTTTGTGCCGCTTCCCGCGGCTCCGGTGTACTGCGCCGCCAAGGCCGCGCTTCATGCGTACACCCGGTCGCTGCGCGCCCAGCTGGAAGGTACAGGCGTTCAGGTGGTGGAACTGGCGCCACCCGCGGTGGGGACGCCTCTGTTCCACAGCTTTTCGGAAGACATGCAGGGTCAGAAAAGCATGCCCGTCGAGATCCTGGCACAACGGACCATCGCCGCTATCGAAGCGGGCAAGCTGGAGATCCGCCCTGGGCTAAGTAATGTCTTGCACGCGATGAGCCGGCTCGCACCCGGGCTTATCTTCCGGCAACTGGCCAAGATGGGACGGCCCAAGCCGACACTGGCTGTACAGAACTGAGACCAGCCGGGTTATTCCGGCTGTGTGGGCTGGCCGCTGGCGAGATCGCACGCCCGCCACAGGTACCAGCTGGCAACCGAGCGCCATGGGCCCCACTTGCGTGCCCGGCGTTCCATGGCCGCCGGCGTAGCCAAAAGGTCGGGCGTCACCTTTTGTGCCGGCTTCAGCCCCTGGAAGGTGAGGGCAAAGCCTTTACGAACGCCGTAGTCACTCACGGGCAGCACGTCCGGCCGGCCGAGGCGGAACATCAGAAACATCTCCACTGTCCAACGCCCGATGCCGCGAACCTGTGTCAGGTGCGCGATGATCGCCTCGTCCGACATTTGCCGGATGCGCGCGAGTGAAGGTACGGTGCCGTCGACGGTCTTGGCGGCGAGGTCGCGGAGGGCCAGGGCCTTGTTGTTGGAAAGGCCCGCAGCCCGGAGCTGTTCATTGGGGCAATCGAGCACATCCTGGGCGGAAGGGTGCCGGCCCAGCCCACAGACCGGCTCAAAGCTGGCCAGCAGCCTCCCATGGATCGCGGCAGCCGCTTTGCCATGCAGCTGCTGGTAAAGGATGGAGCGCAACAGCGCTTCAAAGGGCGATTGTTGTGCGGGAAGACGAAGCGTATACGGACCCGCTTGCTCCATTAACCGGGCAAGCTTTGCATCGCTCGCGGCGAGGGCGGCCACAGCCATGGCCGGATCGTAAGGCAGTTTGCGCGAGCGTGGGCGTGGAGAGGGCATCGGTGCCGTGGTTGGCGGAAACACAGAGGCTTCTCGCTAACCCGAGTTGTAGCACGCCGACAACTTCCGTACGCCGAGCCAGGGACATCTTCGTCGTGACCTCGTCTTGCCTCGTCCTGACCGCGCCCGGACCTCGTCCACCGGCAGGGACGCGCGCCATTGGGTGTCACGGGATACGGACGTTCAGGGATTGTGCAGAAAACGGTATCAATTTTGGCCGGACGCAGCAACGGGATTTCTCCTTTCCGATAATCGCGAGAAGCGCCTCAGGCTCTTGCGCGAAGGGGGCCGGTCATGGTCCGATGGATTATTGGCCGCTGCTATACTCTGAGTTTCAAAGGGTAAGCAGCCAGTTCTTCCCCGGCACGGGCGGCGTTTGAGTCGCAGCACGGAGGCAGGAACTTCAGAAGGGCGCAGGATTAACACACTTCGGCCGTGTTTTGGGCCGGGTCGCAGGACGCACTCATGGCGCAGGTATTTGACCGCAGTTCGAACGCGTTGATTCGCGCGAGTCTCGTGCTGACGGGCTTAATCGTGATTATCGCGGGCGTGACGTTGAACGAGCTGCAACGCTCGCCGTGGGTTACCCGGCAGGGCCAGCGGCCCGAGCAGCCCGTTCCGTTCAGCCACAAACACCACGTGCAAGGACTTGGCTTGCAATGCCAGTACTGCCATACCGTTGTGGAAAAAAGCAGCTACGCAGGCATTCCTCCCACGAAAACCTGCATGAACTGCCATTCGCAGATATGGACCAATGCCCAGTTGCTGGAGCCGGTACGGCAAAGCTGGGAAACGGGACGCTCAATCCCCTGGATCAAGGTGCACGATCTTCCTGATTACGTGTATTTCAACCATTCCGTGCATGTGAACAAGGGCTTGGGTTGCTCCAGCTGCCACGGCCGTGTCGATGAAATGCCCTTGATGTACATGCAGAACACCTTGCAGATGGAATGGTGCCTGAACTGCCATCGCAATCCAGTGAAGAATCTCCGGCCGACCAGCGAAATTTACAACATGGCATGGGCAGGAGCGTCGGAAGACCACCCGGTGTATTGTGCGCAGGTTTCGACCACGGGACCGACGGCCCATCAGATCTCCTGCACAACTAAAGATCCGGGCAACCACAATCCCGAGGTTGCTATGCTGCAGGCTCCGGTGATGCCGCGTGGTGGACAAGCGTCTCCGGCGACCAACGGCGGCTTGAATGGAGCGCAAGAGGAGCCCGGGATCGGCGATCAGATTAGCCCGCAAAGCCCCGGCCGTCCAGGCATGACGCATCCGCAGTCCGGTCCAAACCTGGACCAGGAGCCAATCCCCGAGAACGGGTCCGGCAAATCGGTTTCCAACGTGCCGGTGATCCGGATGCCGGCCAGCTATCAAAAGTTCACCGATCAGAATGCACTGGGTGCGTACCTGGTCGACAAGTACCACATCCGTTCGCCGAACCAGATCTCCAGTTGCGAAACCTGCCACCGGTAACGCGAACCCACGGAACAGAACCAAGCTGAGGAACCCCAGGCAAGCAATGCAAAACGAGTTCACAATCAAGAGCGAACCGGCAAACAGTGGAGCCGTACAGCCTCGCAGCGAAGGTGCAGCCCTCGCCCAGGTGGTCACGCAGATCGCGCCCGCCAAGCTGACTTTGGCGGAGGTGCGTGCGCGGCTCGACGGCAAAACCGGCAAGCGTTTCTGGAAGAATCTGGATGAACTGGCCGACACGCCGGCTTTTCAGGAACTGATGCAGGAGGAATTTCCGCGCCAGGCCGGCAACGGCGAATGGGCGAACGCGGTTTCCCGGCGCAGCTTCATGAAGGTCATGGGGGCGAGCTTCGCCATGGCCGGCCTCGCAGGCTGCACCAAGCAGCCCGACGAGCCGATCTACCCCTACATCAAGCAGCCGGAAAACCTGGTGATTGGTGTGCCGATGTACTTCGCCACGGCGCACACCTTTCCGACCGGCGCCATTCCCGTGCTGGTGCGGTCGGACACCTTCCACCCCAACAAGATCGAAGGCAACCCGGAACATCCGATGTCGCTGGGCAAGGCGGACACCTACACACAGGGTTCGATCCTGGATTTGTACGATCCGGACCGCTCGCAGCACGTTCGCTTCCGCGGTCAAAACGCCGAGTGGCCATATTTTCAACAACAGTTTGAGGCCGGCGTCGCCCAGCTACAGGGCGGGGATGGGCTTTACTTCCTGAGTGAGCGCACGACCTCGCCCAGCTTTGCCGTGCAATGGAAGCAGCTGCAGGCCAAGTTTCCCCAAGCGAAGCTCGTTCAGTACGAGCCGGTGGGCGGGGATGCAGGGCGTACGGCCTCCAAGGCTGCCTTTGGGGACTACTACGACGCGCAGTATCGCCTCACGGACGCCGATGTGATCCTTTCGCTCGATGCGGATTTCCTTGGCGGCATTCATTTCCCAGGCTTCCTGCCGCTTTCCCGAGCCTATGCCGCGCGGCACACGTTTACACCCGGCAAGCCGATGAACCGGCTCTACGTCGTGGAAACGACCCCGACGGTCACCGGCTTCAAAGCGGAACACCGCCTTGCCTTGAAGCCCAGCGAGATCGACGTGTTGGCCGCTGCTTTGGCCAGCGGGAACGCGGCCGCTTTGCGTGACCCGGATACGCAGAAATTTGCCGCTGCGGTGCTGGCTGACCTGAAGCAATCGGGCGGTCGTTGCGTGATTCTGGCGGGCCCCCAAAGCTCGGAGGCCTGTCATGCCGCGTCGTTCGCGCTCAATAGCAGCATGAACGCCGTCGGCAAGACGGTGGTGTACACGCCGCCCGTGCATGCGATCCCCAGTGAAGGCACGGCCGACCTGAAAGCTTTGGTCGATGCCATGCATGCCGGTAGTGTGAAGTGGCTGGTCATGCTGGGGACCAATCCGCTCTACAACGCGCCGGCTGACCTCGACTTCGCGGATGCGTTCAATAAGGTGCCGAACTCGGTGCATCTGGGCTCGCATGTAGACGAAACGGGCTTTTTCTCGACCTGGCACATCCCGAAGGCACATTACCTCGAAAGCTGGACCGACTGCCGTGCCTATGACGGCACGATCACGATTGTGCAGCCGATGATCGCGCCGCTGTATGGCGGCGTAAGCGCGCATGACGTTCTGAATACGCTGCTGAATCAATCGCAAACCGCGTACGATGTCGTCGCGACGAATGCCAGGACGTACATCACCGGTGACTTTGCGACGGGCTGGAAAAAGGCCCTCCACGATGGTTGGGTCGAAGGAACGGCGTTTCAGCCGGCAGCCGGCGTAGGCACCCCCAAGACAGGCAGCTTTCCCACCCTCCTCGGATCGACGGGGAACCAGCTGGAAATCCACTTTGCGGCCGATCCGTCCTTGTATGACGGACGGTATGCCAATAACGGCTGGTTGCAGGAGCTGCCCAAGCAGGTCACCAACATGTCCTGGGACAACGCCACCCTGATGAGCTTGAATACGATGACCCGGTTGGGCATCGAGGAAAACGAAGCCATCGAGCTCGATCTGGACGGTCGCAAGCTGGTGACCCCGGTACTGATGGTGCCCGGCCATGCCGACGGCAGCGTCACCCTGCATCTGGGTCTCGGGCGTCGTGCCGAGGCCGGCCGCGTGGGGGCCGGTGTGGGCGTCAACGCGTACGCCTTGCGCACGGCCGGTTCTCCCCATGCCGCTGCGGGGCTTTCGATCACCCGCAGCAAGGGGCTGTATGACCTGTGCGTGACCAAGGTGCACAACATCGAGCACCGCGGCGCGTATGCCCAGCGCGATCTTGAAAAAAAGGAACTCGACACCAAGGGAACGTACTCGCTGGCCGGCCACGAAGCGATGGAGCGATCCATCATTCGGTACGCCACCGTCGAAGAAGCCACCAAGGATCCGGGCTACGCGCACTCCGGTGCCAGCGAAACCCTTGTGAACAAGGTCGGCTATAATCCGCAGGGCGAAGCTCCGAAGCATGATGAAAGCTTCTTCCCGGACGCGTGGCGCTATGACGAGAAAGACCCGTCTTGGCGCACGATCCAGGCTGCCTGGGCGATGTCGGTCGATCTGAACTCCTGCATCGGCTGCAACAGCTGCATCGTGGCCTGCTATGCGGAAAACAACATCGCCGTGGTCGGTCGTGAGCAGGTCAAGGTTGGCCGGAACATGCAGTGGTTGCGCATTGACAACTATTACGAGGGCGACCTCCACGCACCCAAGGCACACTTCATGCCGATGATGTGTCAGCACTGTGAAAATGCGGGCTGCGAGCAGGTTTGTCCGGTGGGCGCGACCGTGCATACTCCGGAAGGTTTGAATACGATGGTGTACAACCGTTGTGTGGGCACGCGGTATTGCTCCAACAACTGCGTGTACAAGGTTCGCCGGTTCAACTTTCTGCTGTACTCCGATTACGACACGGAAAGCTACAAGTTCCAGCGCAACCCGGATGTGACGGTACGGTCCCGGGGCGTCATGGAAAAATGCACCTATTGCGTGCAGCGCATCGAGGAAGCCAAGATCACGGCCGACAAGGAAAATCGGCCGGTGCGGGATGGCGAAATCCTGACGGCCTGTCAACAAACATGCCCGACCGACGCCATCATCTTCGGCAACAAGAACGATAAGAGCAGCAAGGTGGCCAAGCGCCGGGAATCCGAGCGCGATTATCAGGCCATCGGCGATCTGAATTACCGGCCACGCACCACCTACACGGCCGGCGTAATCAACCCGAACCCGGAGCTTGCGAAGGAATCGATTTAGATGGCGACCCAGGGACCTATTCACGAACCGGAAACGATCGTCGACCCGATGATCGACCCGCGCACGGGCGAGTATGCCGTTCTCGCGCCGGGCCACAACTTCAAAAGCGTCACACAGAAGATCTCAGGCATTGTGCTCACGGCCAATACGCCGTGGGCCTGGTTCGGTGGGCTTTTCGTTGCGTCCACCGTGGCCACCCTGGTGGCTGTTGCCGTGACGTGGCTGGTGCTGCGCGGCGTCGGTATCTGGGGAGTCACGATCCCCGGTGCCTGGGGTTTTGCGATCATCAACTTCGTCTGGTGGATCGGTATCGGCCATGCCGGCACGCTGATTTCGGCGATTTTGCTGCTCTTCAAGCAGACATGGCGCAACTCGATTAACCGCTTCGCCGAGGCGATGACCATCTTCGCGGTGGTGTGTGCCGGTATGTTCCCGCTCTTGCACATCGGCCGGCCGTGGCTGGGTTACTGGCTCCTGCCGTACCCGAACACCATGAACGTATGGCCCCAGTTCCGCAGTCCGCTGGCGTGGGATGTGTTTGCCGTATCGACCTACGCCACCATCTCTGTGGTGTTCTGGTACCTCGGCATGATCCCCGATTTCGGTACCCTGCGTGACCGCGCCCAACTGCCCTTGGCAAAGTATTGCTACGGCCTGCTTTCGCTCGGTTGGCGCGGCTCCACCCGCCACTGGATTCGGTATGAGTCGGCATCCTTGCTGCTGGCCGGCCTGTCCACGCCGCTGGTGCTTTCGGTACATACCACCATCTCCTTTGACTTTGCCGTCGCGGCCATGGCCGGCTGGCATACGACCATCTTTCCGCCGTACTTCGTGGCCGGCGCGGTGTATTCAGGCTTCGCGATGGTCCTTACGCTCGCGATCCCGATTCGCAAGTGGTATCACTTGGAAGACCTCGTCACCCTGCGCCACCTCGACAACATGGCGAAGGTCATGTTGACGACCGGGTCAATCGTCGCCTACGGCTACGGCATGGAGGTCTTTATGAGCTGGTATTCGGCCAGCCATTGGGAGTTCTTCATGATGTGGAACCGCATGTTCGGTCCCATGGGCTGGGCGTACTGGATGCTTATCCTGACCAACATCGCGATCCCGCTCACAACGCTCTGGTCGCGGCGGCTGCGCGTCAGCCCCGGGTACCTCTTCTTTTTGAGTTTTGTGGTGAACATCGGCATGTGGTTTGAGCGCTTCGTCATCGTCGTGACCTCGTTGTATCGCGATTACCTGCCTTCCAGCTGGGGCACCTATCGCGCAACCAAGTGGGACTACATGTTGTTCATCGGTACGTGGGGCCTGTTTACAATGCTGTTCCTGCTCTTTGCCCGTTTGGCGCCGATGATCCCCATGTCGGAGATTCGCATGATGTTGCCGCAAACCAAGGTGGGTGGCGGGAAAACGGCGGAACACACCGCTTCTCAAACACAGGAGGCCATGTAATGCCGCCAGTTGAAGGAGTGTACGGCCTTTTAGCCGAGTTCAATACGCCGACCGAGTTGGTGCATGCCACCGAAGAAGCCTACCAGAGCGGATTCCGCCGGATGGAGTGCTATACACCCTATCCGGTTGAAGAGGCCGCGGAAGCGCTCCGCTTTCACAAGACCCGGGTTCCTTTGATGTGTTTGCTGGGCGGCGTAATGGGGTTGACGACCGGCTGGCTGATGGAAACCTGGATCAATGTGTGGGCCTATCCGCTCAATGTTGCCGGGCGTCCGCTGTACTCCTGGCCGGCCTTTGTCATTCCAGCCTATGAGTGGACGATTCTGTTCGCGGGGCTATCGGCCGCCTTTGGAATGATTGCGCAAAACGGCTTGCCGCAGATGTACCACCCACTTTTCAACGCGGCCAATTTTCGAAACGGCGCCACTTCCGACAAGTTTTTTCTCTGTTTGGAGGCCCACGATCCCAAGTTTTCGCTTTCTGAAACGCGCTCGTTTCTTGAGGGCTTTTCTCCGGTTTCAGTGGTGGAGGTAGACCACTAATGCAGCACAAGGCAAGAACAGCAAAGAATGAAATTATGGCGCTGCGGGGCACCATGCGCCTTTGCGGTGCGACGGCGCTGGCTGGGGTGCTTGCCCTCGCCGGTTGCCGGCAGGACATGCACAACCAGCCGAAATTCTATTACCAGCGGGGAACCAGCTTCTTCGCCGATGGTCGTTCCGTGCGTCCGCAGGTAGAAAACACGATTGCCCGCAATCAGGAACATCAGGACAGCTATTACGATACGGGCGTGATCGGCGATAAAGAGGGTGACGGGATGCCGTTACCGGTCGATATGGCTCTGCTCGAGCGCGGCCGGGAAAAGTACAATGTGTTCTGCACGCCCTGTCATTCAAGGGTCGGCAACGGGGCAGGGATGATTGTGCAGCGTGGTTATCGACCGGCCGGAAACTTCCACACGGACCGTCTCCGCGGGGCGCCCCTCGGCCATCTGTATTCGGTGATCGCCAACGGCTACGGAGCGATGCCGGAATACGGCACTCAGATTGAAACCGAAGACCGTTGGGCTATCGTCGCGTATGTGCGGGCGTTGCAGTTAAGCCAGAACGCCTCGGCAACCGATGTTCCTGGAAATCAGCATCCGCAGGAGTTGCACGAGATTGCAGCGCAGCAAGGATTGCCGCCCGGCTTTGCCGATCCTTGGGCACTGCCTTCGACTGCTGTGTATGGTACCCCGGATCCAAATGCCGGCATTCCCGGACAGCCGAACAACGCGGCCCCGGCGGGTGCGTTCGCGCACGGATCCCATGCAGCCACGCATAACTCCGGCACGCGCGACTCCGGAGGCGCACCGCAGTCCAAAGGCGATGCGCAATCGCCGGGTGGCTTGGCTGGCGACATGCCTCAGCAGTAGCTCTACATGACGATCTAATCGTAAAGGCAAGAGACTCGATGGCAATGGAACACGAACATCACGAAGCACATCACAGCCACGGGCCGCGCACCCTGCCCAGCGTGTTGGCTGTGCCGGACTTTGTCGCCGCCTGGCGGTTGCGCGCCCTGATCGTCGCGGTGCTTTTGGCAGCGATCTCGGTGCTCGCCTTTTCCTGGACCCCGGAAGGCCGCCAGCACCTGTTGCGCTCCTACCTGATGGGCGTGTTGACGTCTTTCAATTTCGTTGGGGGGGCGCTCGCTTTTTTGATGGTGCAGTACCTGTCCGGTGGAAAATGGGGGCTGATCCTGCGACGGCCCTTGGAGGCGATGACGCGGACCTGGTGGGTGGTCGCCGTGCTGATGCTGCCGGTCCTGCTGCAAATGCCTAAGCTGTACAAGTGGGCCGCGTTTCACACGCCGGACCAGACCCTTGCAGCCTACAAGCAGGGTTTGCTGACGCAGGAAGAGCAGTTGTGTATCAACCTGAAGCACACCATGCTTAACCCGGCGAGTGCCTGGATTCAGTTTGTCCTCGTGATGGGCTTCATGGGCTTCGTGATCACGATGCTGAACAAGTGGTCCATGGCCCGGGAAGCTGACCCGCTGGCAGGCAGCATGCGCAGCTACGACCGCTGGCGCATACTGTTTGAGAACTTTTCCGGGCCATCCACCTTCCTTTACGTGGTGGCGATGACGGATTTTGTGATCGTCTTCCTGAAATCACTCGATGCTACCTGGTATTCCTCGATCTTCGGCCTCCAGATTCTGGTCGCGCAGGGATATGCCGTGCTGGCACTGGGCATGCTCACGCTGATCCTGCTTTCACGGTACGAGCCGATGCGGACGATGTTTCGCATCACTGAACAGCACGATCTTGGCAAGCTGGCCTTCGCCTTCGTCATGCTGAATATCTACTTCACCTTTGCAGAGTTCCTGATCATCTGGTCGGGAAATCTGCCCGACGAAATTCCCTGGTATTTGCATAGAATTCGGGGCGGTTGGTGGACAATCTGCTCGCTTGACGCGCTTTGCCACTGGGTGATTCCGTTCTGCCTCCTGCTTTCACGTGACTTCAAACGGTCGCGCACCCGGATGCTGGCCCTGTGCATCTTTATGTTGGGGGCACGCTTCATCGATATGTTCTGGCTGATTGAGCCGAACTTCCGGGATGCCGCGGAAAATCTCCACCTCGCCGGCAACTCCGGCATTCTTGCCTATCTCACCGTTCCTCTCGCCGTGGTGGCGTTCTGGATGGTGTTCTATCTGACCGAGTTGAGCCGTCGTCCGCTCATCGCTTTGAACGACCCGCATACCGCAGAGGTCCTGGAGCCCGAACATGCCCACTAAAGGGAAGAACGATCCCTTGTTTCCGAACGGGGTGCAACCGAATCCGAGCCGCGAACGTAGCGAGGAAAATCCCGGCTACGAGGTTCAGGACGTCAACGTCGGCGGCATCATTACGTTCATCGCCGGACTTGGCGGCTTCCTCGTCATCTTCTTCGTTTTCTGTTTTGTCATGGGTAAGGCCATCAATACCGGCTTGCTGCATGAGGATGGACCGGCAGACAAGTGGCACGGTGGCCAGCCGATGCATGAGAGCGAGTTCAACCGGAAGCGGGAAGATCTCGCCTCCAATCCCGCTCTGGAACAGCGCGAGTTCGCCGCCATGACTCAACGTTTTCCCACCCCGCGGCTGCAAACCGACGACGGCAACCAGGACACAGCCGACATGCATGCCCGTGAGGACCTTCTGCTGGGCAACTACAGCACCGGAGCGGGTCTTCCACAGGGAAAGGTGCGTATTCCGATTGACCGGGCCATGGAGATCATCGCGCAACAGGGTCTGCCGGCGCCGGCCGGTGGCCTGCAAACTGCCGGGACTACCATGATGGGCGACAGTCAGATCTCCGTTTCCAAGCCTCTTACCGATGGCTTTGCCCGCACCGGCTATGAGTTGGATCAGATGAGTGCACGGCAGCAACGGCTTGAGTTCAATCAAGCTGAAGCAAAACGCTGATTCTGTTGAGCGCGGAATCGCCGCGGCTGGATCTGGACGGATATCGAGCGCGGCGGTCCCCCGAGGACCGGCCGCGCCGCTACACTGAGAAGGTGGAAAGCTTCTCGAGGAAATCGCACATGAACTCCCGCACGGCACGCAGAATGGGCAAGACCGGAGGTAGCCATTCCGGAGCTGCCTGGGTATGCCTTCTCGTGGCCTGCCTGTGTTTGGGCCTTCCCCGGGTTGGCAACGCTCAGGTCAGCGGCTATGGTGAGAAGACCATGGGCGAAAACCGGGGCGACGAACTGCCTACGGTTCTGCAGCGTGTGCAGGTTACCCAACACCTCAACGCGCAGCTGCCCTTGAGTGCCGCGTTCGTCGACGATACGGGCGTCCCCGTCACCCTGGGCAAATACTTCGACGGTAAGCACCCGGCAATCGTGTCGATGGTGTACTTCAACTGCCCGATGCTCTGCTCAGAGGAATTGGACGGCTTGACGGGTGCGTTGGAGATGGTGCATCTGATCCCGGGCAGGGATTTTCAGATTGTGGTGATTTCCATTGATCCTACGGAAACGCCAAAGCTGGCCGCAGCCAAAAAGGCGTACTACGTCAAGCGTTACGGTCATCCCGAGACGGCCGCAGGTTGGCATTTTCTTACTGGCGCGAAGCCGGCCATTGACGCAGCCACGAGTGCGATCGGCTTCGGCTATGTGAAAGTCCCCGGTCCGGACGGCCGGTCCACACAGTATGCGCATGCGAGCTCGATCGAGATCGCTACACCGCAGGGGCGGCTCGCACAGTACTACCTCGGTGTGGAGTATTCGCCCAAGGACGTTTTGCTTGGGCTCGTGGACGCTTCCGGAAACAGGATCGGTTCTCCCGTAGCCAACATTCTCACCTACTGCTACCACTACGATCCGCAAACGAACAAGCATTCTCTGATTGTGGCGCGGGTGGTGCAGCTTGGCGGCATGATGACCGTGGTGAGCCTGGGCAGCTTCATCTTTCTTATGTTTCGGCGCGATCTACGCCTTAGCCGGGACCAGGTTTTACCGCAACAGGACCTCCGACGGCGGATTGGGTAAAGGTTAACTATGGGTATCAGTCCAGTTTTATGGGAGTTCCTGGTCAAGTGGCTCCACAATTCGGCGCTGTTTCCGGCCGAAGCGTCCACCATCGCACCGTATACGGATGCGCTCTACTTCTTTCTTTTAGGCATGACGATCTTCGGCGTGCTGCTCGTCGGCGGGCTGGTCTTTGGCTTCGGCATCCGGTACCGTCGCGCCCGACACCCAGTCGCCATTCAGGTGGAAGGTTCTACCCTGCTTGAAGCCACATGGACCATCATTCCCCTGGGCATCTTCCTTGTCATTTTCGTTTGGGGCGCGTTGTTGTATTTCCGTATCTACAACCCGCCGGTAAACGCGATGAATGTGTACATCATCGGCAAGCAGTGGATGTGGAAGGCCGAACACCCGGGTGGTCAGCATGAGATCAACGCACTCCATGTGCCGTCGGGTAGACCTGTACAGCTAACGATGATCTCGCAGGATGTGTTTCACAGCTTTTCCATCCCCGATTTTCGAGTCAAGCGTGAGGTGATTCCCGGGCGGTATACCACGGTATGGTTCCAGGCTACGGATCCGGGCGTGTATCACCTGTTCTGTTCGCAGTACTGCGGCACGTTGCACTCAGGGATGATCGGCCAGGTCACTGTATTGAAGCCGGAAGACTACGAAAAATGGCTGAAGCAGTCGACCTCCGGCATGAGCATGGCGCAGGCTGGGGAGCGGTTATACGCCAGTCTGGGCTGCATCTCCTGCCACAGCGGCAATGCCGCAGCTCGCGGTCCAAATCTGGCCGGTGTGTACGGTTCCAGGCTTATTCAGGCGGATGGGAGCCAGGTGCTGGTCAACGATGCCTACCTGCGTGATTCCATCCTGAACCCATCACAGCACGTGACCGCGGGCTTTGCGCCCATCATGCCGACGTACCAGGGGCAGATCAGCGAAGACGGGTTGATCTCGCTCATTGAGTACATCAAGAACTTGCAAACCAACTATCGGGTTGACCAGATTAATGTTACCTCGGACAGCAACCAGGCCGCGCCTACCACGCCCGCAACGCCTGTAACCTCGGATACGGTGAGACCATGAGCACTGCCTCGACGATTGTTTCCCTTCCTGACCAGAGCACAGCCAAGCTGCCCAAGAGAAATTACCTCAACAATGAGGATGGCATTCTTAGCTGGCTGCTCACCGCGGATCACAAGCGGATTGCGATCCTTTATCTAATTTCGATCACCTTTTTCTTCTTTATCGGCGGCGCTTTCGCGGCGATGATTCGGTTGGAACTGTTGACGCCACAGCCGGATCTCGTCGCGTCGGACACCTACAACAAGTTCTTTACGATGCACGGTATCGTGATGATCTTTCTGTTCCTGGTGCCTTCTGTGCCGGCGACCCTGGGAAATTTCCTCATTCCGATCATGATCGGCGCCAAAGATCTCGCTTTTCCAAAGATCAATCTGCTGAGCTGGTATCTGTACATGATCGGCGGCACGCTCACGTTGGCGGCGCTGGTTTTGGGCGGCGTGGACACGGGTTGGACCTTTACGACTCCCCTGTCTACGCATTACCTGAACACACATGTACTTACCGCGGCAACGGCGATCTTCATTGCAGGCTTCTCGTCGATCTTTACGGGCCTGAACTTCATCGTCACCCTGCATCGCATGCGGTGCCCGGGCATGACGTGGTTCCGGCTGCCTCTGTTTTGCTGGTCGAACTACGCTGCATCGTTGCTGATGGTACTTGGCACGCCGGTGTTGGCCATCGCCCTTGTGCTTGTAGCGATGGAACGGCTGTTCGGCATCGGCGTCTTCGATCCGTCCAAGGGTGGCGACCCGCTCTTGTTTCAGCATCTCTTCTGGTTTTATTCTCATCCGGCTGTGTACATCATGATTCTGCCGGGTATGGGTGTGATCTCTGAAGTGATCTCCACTTTCAGCCGCAAGCGCGTCTTCGGGTACACCGCTGTCGCCTTCTCATCGGTCGCAATCGCTCTTTTCGGCTTCTTTGTCTGGGAGCACCACATGTTCATCATGGGTGTTTCGAACTATTCGGCGCTGATCTTCTCGCTTTTGACGATGCTGGTGGCCGTTCCTTCAGCAATCAAGATCTTCAATTGGTCGTTCACGATGCAGAAGGGGTCGATCACCTTTGAAACCCCGATGCTGTACGCGCTGGGCTTCATCGGCCTGTTTACCATCGGCGGACTCACGGGCGTCTTCTTGGGTTCACTCGGCATGGATATCATGCTGACGGAAACCTACTTTGTTGTGGCGCACTTCCACTTCGTCATGGTAGGCGGCATGTTGATGGCCTTCCTTTCCGGCGTGCACTTTTGGTGGCCGAAGATGACCGGACGCATGTATTCCGAGTCGCTTTCTAAACTGGCTGCGGTGACCACTTTCATTGGCTTCTTCCTGACCTTTATGCCGCAGTTTGTCGTCGGGTACCTGGGCATGCCGCGCCGGTATCATGCGTATCCGCCCGAGTTTCAGGTTTTGAATGTGCTTTCGACTGCGGGCGCGTCGGTGCTGGGTGTCGGTTACATGTTTCCGCTCTTGTATCTTGGCTGGTCTTTGAAGTATGGTGCGATTGCGGGCAACAATCCATGGCAGGCTACCGGGCTGGAATGGCAGATCACGTCGCCTCCGCCAACCGAGAACTTCCTGGAAACGCCGGTAATGGATCATGAAGCGTACGATTACGAGTGGCTCGAACGTAAGCAGCACGAGGTGACGACCGTTGGATAACGCCATCGCAGCAGAGATTCGCCCGCATACGGCGACCTCGACGGCGCATCATGCCGAACACGAACACGCCAACCTGCCGCAGCACCGGCATCATTTCGAGTCGGAGGCGCAGCAGCGGGAAGCCGGTTCGTTTGGTATGTGGCTGTTCCTTCTTACCGAGATCATGTTCTTCGGTGGCATGTTCTTTGCTTACCTGCTGTATCGGAATTGGTATTACCCGGCCTTTGCGGCAGCCTCAAACACCTTGAACGTGACTGAGGGCGCCATCAATACGGCGATCCTCATCACGTCGGGCTTTTTTATGGCCCTCGGGGTTTGGGCGGCCGAGGTGCGCAAGCAAGGCACGCTGGTGCTGATGCTTGTGCTCACCATGGTATTTGGCATCGCCTTCCTGGGCGTCAAATACGACGAGTACCACGAAAAATTCGAGTTGCATCATGTTCCCGGGGAGTCCTTTAGCATCTCGCAGTTCGTACATCCGCCGTTGGATAAGCATGGCAAGATGACTGACGAGCCGTTGGCTCCGGACATGGCGCAGCGGACGCAGGTGTTCTTCTTTCTCTACTTCGCGATGACCGGGATGCACGCCGTTCATATGATCATCGGTCTGGGTCTGCTCGTGTGGCTCATCTGGCGGGCGAGGCGGGGAGAGTTTTCTGCGGGCTACGTTGCACCCATCGAAAATTTTGGCCTGTACTGGCACTTTGTCGATATCGTGTGGTTGTTCCTTTTTCCGTTACTGTATTTGATCAATCGTCATCCGCTGAAATAGTTAAATTACATCCGAGCAAGGCGGTATGTGCTGCCCTTGTGATTTTAAGAACGTAGGACAGGTACATGGCTGAAGCGCACTCTCTTGAAGAACAGGATCCAGCGAATGTGACCAATCCGCAGCATGTGGATCACCACATCGTGACACCGATCCAGTACGTCATGGTGTTCGGCACTTTGCTGTTTTTCACACTGGTCACGGTCGGTGCTGCGTACATCGACATGAAGTGGTTGAATCCGGTGGTCGCCTTGGGCATTGCCTGCTTCAAGGCCGTAATCGTGATTTTGTTTTTCATGCACGCAAAGTACCAGTCACGCCTCATCAAAATGACAATCGGTTCCGGGTTTTTCGTTTTCCTGGTGCTCATCGTCATGACGATGAGCGACTACATCAGCCGTGCCTGGGGTATGTGGTAAATCGGCGATGACGGAAGCGAGGCGGCCCGCGATATTGATCGCGGGCCGCTTTTTGTCCTGTTAACTACAAGTCCTGCTCTCCTTGTCGCGGTGACCGGGGCGATGCTGGCGTAAGCGCACGCAGTAGGTGCTTCAAAATACCCATCCAGGTTTCTGCTTCCTTCTGATTCTTGCCAAGGGTGCCGACAAGTTGCCGCACCACAGACGGACGGGCGTTTGCTGGAAAGCGCCTCGCGTAGTCTGACCGCTCCAGCAATGCAAGCAGAAGAGCGGTGAGGCTATCCCGAGTCTGCGCCATTGCGGCAGGCGCAGCGTCTGCGGGAAGAGACCGCGCGCCTTCGAAGCCGTCCCGGCTGAGTTCGTACAAACAGACTGCAACTGCCTGGCCCAGATTCATCGATAGATGACGGCCTGTCGGCGCAGAAAGCGGAATGCTGGTCAGCAGCGAGCAGTGGCTCAGGTGCTCGGTGGTGAGACCTGTCTTTTCAGAGCCGAACAAAAGCGCGACACGCTGGCCCTTGCCACTGGCCTCTGCGGACGTGTCGGTGGTTTCCTGTGACGACGCATCGGGCGAGCGCAAGGTAGCAAGGACGTCGGTGGCGGCCTCCCGAATCGGGAGGACAGACCTTTGCAGATTCCGGCCACCCACGGCTGTGGTGCCGACGATCACATGACAATCGGCGATTGCGTCCGAGAGATCGGTGAAGCGCCTGGCTGATGCAAGCACATGGCCAGCCCCCACAGCTGAGGTCGCCTCAAGTTGAGCGGCCTCGAAGGGGGGCGCGAAATCGTTGACAACGCGTAGATCGGCAAAGCCGAAATCCTGCATGGCGCGGGCCGCGGCCCCAATATTTTGCGGATTACGCGCGCCGACGAGTACGACAGCGAGTCGACGGCGAGCTTCTGCACTGAGCATGTATTTATTGTAGGCAGGTCGGGAGCTGGGCCAGCATTCCGAGATCCGAGAGCTGAACCAGCACTCCAAATCCGAGATCCGAGCTCCGAGCTTCGGAACATTGATCTCTGCTGCTCCTGATAGCATCGCAAATGCGATGAACACCAAAGCCTATGCCAGCCGGCCTCCGATCGCGAGAACGATCGGAGGCGGCTTTCGCTTTGCGCGATGCTGCTCGCACTTGAAGCAAAGAGCGAAGTTCAGCAGCCGTCGTCACGCGCTACCAAAGCGGGCGAAGGTATGTTTTGATACCGGTCTGAATAGGCTAGACCGACCTTTCTGCTCACCGGGATCAGGCTTTCTCAGTGCTTCCCGCGGTCGACGTTGTTGTTGTGGTTTTCGTGCTCCACCTGGCGGCTGTTCGCGTTTTGCTGCCGATTGATCTGTTGCCGTTGCGGTGCATTCAGCGTGCCTCCGTTGGCCGCGCGATCATTGTGAACCTGTTGATCGGTATAACCCTGACGGGCGTTGGTGCGAGCCGCTTCTCCGGATGTCATCTGCCCGGAGCGTAGCCCGTTCGCCGTGCGTTGCTGCTGATTGGCTTCACGCGTGTCCACGGCGTTGGGGGCGACCGCCGCTCCGTTGTGATTGTCGGTATAGATCTGACGATTGGCGTTGTTCTGCTCGCGGTTGATCTGGCCGCGTTCCTGCGAGGTCAGCGTGCCGTTATTGGCGAGCCGATCATTGTGGACCTGTCCGTCGATGCGCGACTGGTTGGCCGTTGCGTGCGCCGCCTCGCCGGAGGTCATTTGACCGGAGCGCAAGCCGTTGGCGATGCGTTGGTCCTGATTCGCCTCGCGGCCATTCACCGTGGGTCTTGCCGCGGCGACGGCGTTGGCAGGATTTGCGCGAAATGCATCGACCGACGCGGCTGCGGGTACGCCCGGACGGCCGTGATTGACGCTTGCGAATTGGGAGCGGTCTTGGGAGGCGAAGCTCTGATGATTGATCTGATTGCTGGTCGGTTGCAGATGCTGTTCGTGAGAAAACGCCGCTTCCTGCGGCGTCGGACGCACGGCTATGCCGCCGGGACCGCCGTTGTACGCCACCGTCGTGTGGTTGTTTACGATCACCGTTCGGTTGTATACATTCGTGACGTTGACAACATTCACATTCGCGACGGAACGGTTGTAAAAGAAGGAGTTGCCGCGCCATTCACCGCCGGCAAAGCCCAAACCGGTGTAACCGAAGCCATAGTTCACGCCACCGTAGAAGCCAACATGCGGACCCCAGTAGCCGGTGTGGAACAGGTAGGCTCCATTTTCCCAGCCCCAGTAGGCGGGCGTCCATAGAAGGCCTACCGTGGGCGGCTGCACCCAAACACCGGGCACCCAGTAGTAGCCCACTTCGCCGTAGGCCCAGTAGCCGGGAGTCCAAATATAGCCATCGCCGGGACAGATCGGTTGCGCATAGACCGGCAGCACCGGTGGAGCGACGGTGATCGAGAGGAAAACGGCGGCATGCGCCTGCGGCGAGGGCAGGGTCAGCAACGGCAGCGCGAGCGCAGCGGTGGTCACGGCGCAGCGAAATTTACTTGTGGAAAACATGACGTATCTCCTGGCAGCAGGCAATCTGCTGAGCGGCCCGCAAAGTGCGGGTATCGGTTCAGTAGAACCCCGGTCTATGCCCGGTGTTGCGATCTTGGATCAGCCTAGCGCACCCGCGGCCCGTACGCGATGACACAAAGGTGGGCCTTTCCCCGCCATCCTGTTCCATTTCGAGACAGAAAGGGCAGGAACGAGCCGGGCAGGCACGAGCCTAGCGGCGGAGCAGGAGTCAGCTAGGCCCAGCATAAAATTAAAGCTGCCCATGGCCGACAGCTTTGCCCAAACCGTCAAGCAGCAGACCGACATCGTCCGCATCCTGGGGGAGTACCTCAAATTGCGCAAGTCGGGTGCGAACTGGTCGGCGCTTTGTCCGTTTCATAAGGAGCGCTCGGGTTCGTTTTACGTGTACCCGGGAACAGCGAGCTACTACTGTTTCGGCTGCCATGAGCATGGCGACGTTTTCAGCTTCGTGATGAAGATGGAAAGCGTCAGCTTTCCGGAGGCGGTGCGCACGGTTGCGACAAAGATGGGCATCGCGCTGCCGAAACGGGAGTGGAGCTCGCCCGAGGAGGCACATGAGGCGGGCTTACGGCGGCAACTGGTCGAGGTGCACGAGGCCGCGACGCAGTATTTTCAAGGCAATCTGCAATCGCCCGAGGCGGCCCGGGCCCGGGAGTACATCAGCGGCCGCGGCCTGACCGCCGAGGGGTCCAAGATCTTCCGTGTGGGGTACGCGCCGGAAAGCTTCAACGACATGCGAGACCGCCTGCTGAAATTCTTTCCCGACGAGGTTCTGCGAGCAAGCGGGCTTTTCAGCTGGAAGGAACAGGAGGATGGCAATGGGCACGCGCAGGCGGGGCAGATGTATGCGCGGTTTCGCAAGCGCGTCATGTTTCCGATCTGCAACGAAAGCGGCAAACCGATTGCGTTCACAGGCCGCTTGCTCGATACCAACGACGCCAAGGCGGGCGCGAAGTATGTGAACTCGCCCGAAACGCCGCTGTACACCAAAGGCCATGTGCTGTTCAATCTCGACAAAGCCAAGCCCGGCATCAAGGAAACCGATAGCGTCATTCTGGTTGAGGGGCAGATGGATTGCGTGTCGGTGTTTACGGCGGGCATTGGCAATGTGATCGCCACGAGCGGAACCGCCTTTACCGAGCACCAGGTGCGACTGCTGGGGCGTTTCACCAAACGCGTCGTACTGAGTTTTGATGGCGATGAGCCCGGTTTGAACGCAGCCGAAAAATCGCTGGGGCCGCTGATCGAGGAAGGCTTCGAGGTGCGTGTAGTGGCGCTGCCCGAAGGGCTTGATCCGGATGCATTTATCCGCCAACATGGCGTTGCGGAGTACGCCAAAGCCTTGCGGAGTGCCGTACCGGCGACGGACTTCCTGATTGAGCGGGCCCGGCTGCAGTTTGGAACGCGCACGCCGGAGGCGCGAGTCAAGGCGTTGAATTATTTACTGCCGCACATCCGGCGGATTCCCAGCGGAATCGTGCGCAGCCAGGTGGCTGACAATGCGGCGCAAAAGCTGGGCATCGAATCGTCGCTGGTGCGGCAGGAATTGAAGCAGGCCGCGGAACACCGGCTGGAAAGCGTGCGAGCAGCGCAGCCGCAAGCGGTGTCCGAGGTCGAGCGCATCGTTCTGTGTGCGCTGCTGCTGCCGGAGGCGGACTCCGCGCGGGCGCTTGCCTCGGAAAAGCTGGGGGCGCATCCGGAATGGTTTGCCGAACTGCCGACCGGCAGTTTGATTGAGGCGCTGGTGAACGGTCCGCCCCCGGAAAATCCAATGGAGATTGCGTCGGATGCAGCGTCGCGCGCCTTGTTGGCCAGTGCGCTGCATGTGTCAAGCGAGGTGAATGGGCCGGAACATGAAAGCTCGCCGCTCGAGGTAGCCAGCGCGCTGGAAGCGTTGCACGGCCGGTACCTGGAGCGCCGCGGCCGTGAGTTGCGCGTGGCCATGAGCGAGGCACAGCGCCGGGGAGACCAGGCCATGCTGCTCGGGCTGATGCGCGAAAAGGTGGAACTTGATCGCGACCGCGCGCGGTAAACACCCCACTTCCGTGCCATCCACCTTCGGGCGTGGGATTGCTAGAATCAGGCGCAGGGCGAGTCGCACGCTGAGCTCCGAAGCGACTCCAGGACGGTAGTTTATGTCGGCGATGGACTCCGGAACACAACGCCGGCTGCTTTTCGGCTTTCTTTCCAACTGGGTCAGCCGACTGGCAGGCACCGTAGTGCAGCTGGTCCAGGTGCCCGTGTTTCTGCACTTTTGGAGTGTGCCGCTTTATGGCGATTGGCTGCTGGTAAACGCCATTCCCAGTTACCTGAGCTTTTCCAATATCGGCTTCGGCTCTGTGGCCGGCAATGAGATGACGATGCTGATGGGGCGCAAGGACCAGGAGGGCGCTTTGCGGGTCTTCCAAAGCTGCTGGTGGCTGATCGTCCTGATCTGCTCCGTAGTGGTTTTTCTGTTTGCGGCGTTGCTGTACCTGCTGCCCGTCGCCCAATGGCTCAATCTGAATGCCATGACACAGGCCGACGCGAAATGGGTCATTTTTCTGCTGGGAACCGCGGTCTTGTTTTCGCAACTGGAACAGCTGATCGGTGCGGCGTACACCTGTGTTGGCCGGTACCCGTATGGCACATTTGTGAAAAGCGTGTTGACCCTGATCGCCTTCGCAGCCATGTTGCTGCCGGTGGTCTTCGGTTATGGCGTGCGGGCGACGGCGTTGGCGCTTTCCGCCACCAATGCGCTCGGCACCGCGTTTTTTTGCATTCTTGTGCGCCGCGACATTCCCTGGATTCGCTACGGTTGGCAGCAGGCGAGCTTCGCCGAGATTCGCCGGCTTGCCGGGCCGGCGGTGGCCTTTATGGGCTTTCCGATTGGCAACGCGCTGAACCTGCAGGGAACGCTGGTTGCCGTGGGGCATGTGCTCGGCTCGGTGGATGTGGTGATCTTCGGCACCGCGCGCACCGTGTCGCGCGTGGCGCTGCAGATGGTGCAAATGGTGAACTCGACGTTTTGGCCGGAGCTTTCCAGCTCCTTCGGTGCGGGCAATCTGCCGTTGGTGCGGGCGCTGCACCGGCGCGCTTGCCAGCTGGCGCTGATCATTGCAGTCGTGTTGATCTCGATCATGATGACCTTTGGGCCGTGGTTCCTGACGCGATGGACAGCGCACAAGGTGCCGCCAAGTCCCCGGTTGCTGTTTTTGCTGCTGCTCAGCGTGTTTTTCTTTTCACTCTGGTCGACAAGTTCCACGCTCATGACCGCGATCAATCAGCATCGCAAGCTGTCGGCGTACTATCTCGTGGCAACCAGCGTGACGATCGTGGCTACGGTGGTTTTTGCGAAGTGGCAGGGGCTGTTGGGGGCGGCGGCCTCGCTGGTGCTGTCGGAGTTGATCATGAATGTGTATGTCTTGCCGGCATCGTTACACATCTCCGAGGACACTTGGGGCGGCTTTTTCCGGTCGATGACGCACCTGCCTGAGGCGCTGCGTCCCCAAGCGCTGCTCGGTCGTTTGCGACGGACGGGTCGGATGCCTGCCGCACATCCTGAGCCGGATGCCTAGACCGATTTACCTGCAGCTGTGGTCCGGTAAAGCCTCGTGCAGCGGCGGTTCCTTTAGGGGAAATGCTATAAGGCATGCGGCTTGCGTCTACATCCGTAGGTAAAGTGGCCTAGTCGGGTTCGCTCGCGTTCCATGCGTGTTTGTGGGCTTGCCGGCACATGGGAAGGGGTTCTTGGCCTTATGCTGAAAGCGATGGGCGCGCGCCCTCCATCTTTCATCCACAAAGGTCGTTGATGCCCGTTCGCTGCAACGCTGTTCTGCTCGCTGCTACCCTCGCCGCCAGCCTCCTCTCGCTCACCGAGGCCGGTCACGCACAGAAAACGTACACCGCTGAAGATTACCGGCTAGCCGAGCGCTGGATGAGTTACAACACACAGCCGATGGTGCGGCACACCGTCGGCGGCATCAGCTATCTACCGGATGGGCGGGTGTTTTACCGTGACCCGGACGGCAAGGCCGTGATGTATATGATCGCGGACCCGGTGAAGCGCACCACGGCGCCTGCCTTCGACCACGCCAAACTGGCGGCGGCGCTGGGCAAAGGAAGCAAGCAAACATTTGACGCCAACCACCTTGGGATTACGAGCTATACCCCCGAAGCGGAGGGCTTCCAGGTGGAAGCGCGTGGATCCACCTTTCATTGCAATGCTGCCGGCACCCTATGCAAAGCCGAGCCGCCCGCGCAGCCCAAAGCGCAAACCCCGGCACAACCGGCCAGCAGCCAGCCGCTGGCAGCGGGCATCAGCGCGACCCAGGCGACCGGCAATGCGCAGATGAACGTGAGCCCTAACGACAGCACACGCACACAGGCGCTTGCCACAAAACCTGCAGCAACGCGACCGGCGCGGCCTGCGGGTGGACGCAGCAAATCGCCCTTCGATCTTTCGCCGGACAAGACCATGGCCGCCTTCATTCGCGACTGGAATCTGTGGGTGCGCGACGAAGCGTCGGGCGAGGAGCGGCAGCTGACCACCGACGGGGTACCCGATTTCGGGTATAGCACCGACAACGCCGGATGGACGCACTCCGACGCACCGATCCTGGTGTGGTCGCCGGATTCAAAGAAGATCGCAACCTTTCAGCAGGACCAGCGCAAAACGGGTTACATGTACCTTGTGCCCGTGACCAATCGGCACCCGGAGCTGGAACAGTGGCGATATCCGCTGCTTGGCGACAAGGATGTGACGACGATCGAGCGCGTGGTGATCGACGTGCCCACCGGCAAGGTCACGCGCCTGAAGATGGGACCGGACCAACATCGCTCCACGCTTTGCGACGACGTGAGCTGCCGCGGCGGCGCGGGTTGGGATGATGTGCAATTTTCGCCCGACGGCAAGCACCTGGCCTTTGTTTCGACCAGCCGCGACCACAAAGATGAGACTTTGCGTGTCGCCGATACTGACACAGGAGCGATCCGCGACATCTTTCACGACCACGTGGACAGCTACTACGAAAGCGGCCAGGACAAGGTGAACTGGCGCTACCTGCCGGCAACCAACGAATTTCTTTGGTACTCCGAACGCAGCAATTACGGACAAATGTACCTGTACGACCTCCTCACGGGGAAGCTGAAACAGCAGATCACGCATGGCGACGGTCCGGTGACGCAGGTCCTGCGGATCGATGAGAAGAACCGTGTGCTCTATTTCCTGGCAACGGGCAAAGAAAAAGGCCGCGATCCGTATTACACGAACTTCTACCGTGTCCGTTTCGACGGCTCCGGCCAGACCCTGCTGACACCGGAAAACGCCGACCACGCCGTTACGCCTTCCCCCGATGGCGCTACGTTTGTGGATGTGTATTCCACGCTCGATACACCGCGCACGGCGGTGCTCCGCGACAACAGCGGCACGGTGCTGGTGGCCCTGGCCAAGCAGGACATCACAGCGCTCCAAGCCGCTGGATGGAAGCCGGCCATGCCTGTGACCGTAAAGGCGCGCGACGGCAAAACGCCGCTGTACGGCTTTCTGTGGCGGCCGACCACTTTCGATCCAGCAAAGAAGTATCCGGTCGTGGACTATGTATATCCCGGACCGCAGACCGGATCGTGCGGTTCGCGCAGCTTTTCGCCCTCGCATGGGGATGATCAGGCTTTAGCCGATCTGGGCTTTGTCGTCGTTTGTATCGACGGCCTGGGAACGCCATTGCGCTCCAAGAGCTTTCACGATTTCTACGCGCATGCCGAAACGATGGGCGACGATACGATTCCCGATCAGGTGTCTGGTTTGAAGGACTTGGGCGCACGGTATGCGTGGATGGACCTTTCGCGCGTGGGCATTTGGGGGCATTCGGGCGGGGGCAATGCAACCACGGCAGCCATGTTTGGCTTTCCGGACTTCTTCAAGGTCGGCATTGCCGAAAGCGGCAACCACGATAATCGCGTGTACGAGGACGATTGGGATGAGAAGTGGGGCGGCCTCGAAAAGAATAACGACACCCCTGAGGACAACTACAACGCACAGGCGGCGCAGAACTACGCCAAAAATCTGAAAGGCAAGCTCTTGCTGGCGCACGGCACGATGGACGACAACGTGCCGCCAAACAACACGCTGCTGGTCGTGGACGCCTTGATCAAAGCCAACAAGGATTTCGACTTGCTCATGATTCCAAACGCGCATCACGGGTACGGCGAAGCGACGCCGTACATGATGCGGCGGCGATGGGATTACTTTGTGAAGCACCTCGCCGGCGGCGTGCCACCGCTGAATTACGAGCCGAAACGCTATGAAGAGTTGGTGCGCGCCTACTCCGCCGATGGGCCTGCGGGCGAAGCACAGGGGGCGGGGACGGAG
>CAXTRN010000009.1:0-35346 GCA_964246645.1 uncultured Acidobacteriaceae bacterium | reverse complement strand
AGATGATCCGCCTGCGCTTGTTTTTTCTGTTCCTGTTTGCCTCCGCCGCCGTGGCGCAAACGCCGGGAGAACCGAGTACGCGCTGGACCGAAGCCAAAGCGCAGGCCTGGTACGACCGTCAGCCCTGGCTGGTCGGCGCGAATTTTATTCCTTCCGATGCCATCAATGAGTTTGAAATGTTTCAGGCCGGCAGTTTCAATCCGGCGCTGAACGACAAGGAACTCGGCATGGGGGAATCGCTCGGCATGAACACGATGCGTGTGTTTCTGCAGGATCAGCTTTGGCTTTCCGACCCCAAAGGTTTTCAGCAACGGTTGAACGAGTTTCTCGACATCGCCGCCAGGCACCACATCAAGCCGTTGCTGGTTCTTTTCGATTCCTGCTGGGACACAGCGCCGCATCCCGGCTCGCAACGGCCGCCCATTCCGGGGGTGCACAACTCCGGGTGGGTGCAAAGTCCGGGCAAGCAGCGCCTGCTGGACACCGCCGTCGAGCCGCAGCTGAAAGCCTATGTGCAGGGCGTGGTGGGTGCGTTTGCCCAGGATGACCGCATTCTCGGTTGGGATGTGTGGAATGAGCCCAATAACAAGGGCGGCGATACCGAAGCGGATGAGCCCGCCAAGGTGCGGCGCGTGGACGATCTGCTGCCGAAAGCCTTCGCCTGGGCGCGCGCCATGCATCCCGTGCAGCCGTTGACTAGCGGTGTTTGGGACGGCGACTGGAGTCATCCCGACAAAGAAAGCCCGACCACAAAGATTCAGTTGGCCGAATCCGATGTGATCTCGTTTCATAACTACGAGTGGCCCGAAGGCTTTGAGGCGCGTATTAAGGAGTTGGAGCCCTTGCACCGCCCGTTACTCTGCACGGAATACATGGCGCGCGGCGCAGGCAGCACCTTTGATACCGTTCTGCCCATCGCGAAACGCTATCATGTGGCGGCGATCAACTGGGGTCTGGTCGCGGGCAAAACCCAGACTTACCTGCCCTGGGACTCCTGGACGCGCCCCTACGTGTATGTGCAACCGACGATTTGGTTTCATGAGGTCTTCAAGCAGGACGACACACCGTATCGGCAGCACGAGGTCGACCTGATACGCCAGCTCACGGGCCGCGGCACAGCGCCGGCGCAAGCCCAGACAGCCACGGTTGCCGAGTGATATTCTCTGGCGAGACCGGAAGCAGGCCACGCGTATGCTTGTGGATGTTCCAGAGCACGATCTCCATGCCAAGACGTTATTCCCGTACGTCCTGATCTCGATCCAGACCCGATGCCCGCACGCCCGTTCCTTCCCTTTGCGACCCTCCTCCTTGCGGCTCTGGCCACCCGCGCCCAGCAGCCTGCACCTGTCGCCGTGCCGGGCCGTTTCACCGACATCGCCACCACAGCCAACCTGAATTTCACCGGCGTTGCCTCGCACACTTCCCACAAATACTTGATGGAAACCATGGGTTCGGGGGTAGCGGCCTTCGACTTCGACAATGACGGCCGGCTCGATCTGTTTTTCGTCAACGGCGCGCCGCTCACCGACCCCACGCCGAAGGGCACCGTTCCGGCCAAGCTTTCGGCCAAGGACTGGAACCGCCTTTACCACCAGCGCAAAGATGGCACCTTTGAGGATGTGACCGAAAAAGCAGGGTTGCAGGGCATTGGCTACGGCATGGGTGTGGCCGTGGGCGATTTCGACAATGACGGCTTTGAAGACCTTTACGTTACCGGCTACGGCGGCAACCGCCTGTACCGCAACAACGGCAACGGCACCTTCACCGACACCACCGCGAAATCCGGCACCGGCGGCGACCTCACGGCCGGCAACTCCTGGTCGACCAGTGCCGCCTGGGTCGATCTCGACAACGACGGCCTGCTCGATCTCGTCGTCCTGCGCTACGTGCATTGGGACTTCGACGACGTGTGGTGCGGCGAGCATCGCGAGGGCTACCGCGCGTACTGCCATCCGGATATCTTTCCCGCCATTTCGCCGCTGGTTTACCACAACAACGGCAACGGCACCTTCACGGAACAGGCCGCGAAGTTTGGTTTGAACACACCGGGCAAAGGGCTTGGGATCGCCCTCGCCGACTTCGACCGCGACGGCAAGATGGACCTGGCCGTCGCCAATGACTCCATGCCGGAGTTTCTCTACCACAACAAAGGCGACGGGATCTTTGAGGAGACGGGGCTGCTCGCCGAGATCGCCGTCGACGGCGATGGGCGCACCTATGCCGGCATGGGTATCGATTTTCAGGATTACAACAACGACGGTCTGCCCGACCTCGTCATCACCAACCTGGCTAACCAGAAGTATGCGCTGTATCGCAACAATGGCGACGGCTCCTTCACCTACGACACCTATGTCGCCGGGCTTGCGCCCATGACGCTGCTGCACTCCGGCTGGGGCATTCGTTTTCTCGATTACGACAACGACGGCAAAAAGGATCTGCTCATCGCCCAGGGGCACGATCTCGACACGGTCGAGTTGAACTATCCGCAGTTACGCTACAAGGAACCGATGCTGCTGGCACGCAACATGGGCAACGGCACCTTTGCGGATGTTTCCGCGCAGTCCGGAGGCGTCTTCGCGGAGCGCTGGGTGAGCCGGGGCATGGCGGTCGGCGATTTTGACAATGATGGGCGAGTCGATGCGGCGGTGGCGACCAACGGCAGTGCCGCGCACCTGCTGCACAACGAAACCCCCACCGCGAACCATTGGCTGACGCTGCTGCTGGTAGGGCACAAGAGCAATCGCGATGCCATCGGCGCGGAGATCAAGGTGACCACGGCGCAGGGAACGCAGCTTTGGACCGTATCCACCGCGGGCAGTTATCTTTCGTCCAACGACAAGCGGGCGCACTTCGGACTGGGCAGCGACACGGAAGCGGCTTCGGTCGAGATTCGCTGGCCCAGCGGTTCCAAACAAACGCTCGAACACGTCCGCGGCGACCGGCAGGTCCAGGTCGACGAGCCGGCAATTCCAGGAGTGCGCGCGCATTAGCGCCGACGGCGAACAGCTGTTGGGGCCGTGTGTACTTGATGCCGTGTACTTGGCCGAACTTGGCTATTTACTTGACAGGGACGCCGCAAAGCAGTGATGGTGCATAACGATGGCAGTGCAGGCAAGATTCCAAGGACCTAAGAGAACTCGAATTTTTGAGAGATGGCAGAGCGCGCTCTCGGCGCTGTGCGCCGGATTGGCCTTGGGCGGCCTTGCATCCGCGCAAAATCCCAACCCTTCGCCGCTGGAAAAAGAAGCGCAGCGGCCCGTGGAAGGCGCGCAGATGGCCTCGCCAGGAGGCTCAACGACGGGCGGCGCGCATGCGGCCGTGCTGGACGCGCAGCATCGCCCCATCACGGCCGGCGGCTTTGTGGCCTCGGGTCCCATCATCTTCCAGGACATTGCCAAACAAGCGGGGCTCGCCGCCTGGACGCACCGCATGGGTACGCCGCAAAAGACCAGCATCGTCGAAAGCGTGGGCTCAGGCGTAGCCCTGCTCGACTATGACAACGACGGCTGGCTCGATGTTTATCTTGTGAACGGCTCCACCGCGGAAGCGGAAGCCGGCAAGGCCAAAGCTCCCCACGCCGCGCTCTTCCACAACAACCACGACGGGACGTTCACCGATGTCACGGCAAAGGCCGGCGTGACGAATGACCGTTGGGGCTTCGGCGCCGTCGTCGCCGATTACGACAATGACGGCTGGCCCGACCTGTACGTTTCCAACTACGGCATGAACCGGCTTTACCACAACAATCACAACGGCACCTTTACCGATGTCGCCGAAAAAGCCGGCGTGACGGTGGGGGCCTGGTCCACGGGCGCTACCTGGGGGGATTACGACGGCGACGGCCAACTCGACCTGTTTGTGCCCGGCTACGTGCACCTCGACCCCGCCGAACAGGCTGCGCAAACCCAGGCGGGCGATGCCGGTCCCCATGCTTTTTGCGAGTTTCGCGGTGTAAAGGTCATGTGCGGGCCGCGCGGCCTGAAGGGTGAACCCGACCACCTCTTCCACAACAACGGCAACGGCACCTTCACCGACGTCAGCCAGCACGCCGGTGTGGCCGATCCGAATCATTACTACGGTCTGGCCTCGTTGTTCATCGATGTCAACAACGACGGCAAACCCGATCTGCTCGTCGCCGATGATTCCACGCCGAATTATCTGTATTTGAACAAGGGCGACGGCACCTTTGAGGACGCGAGCTTTGCGTCCGGCTATGCGCTCAACGAGAGCGGCCGCGAAACGGCTTCCATGGGCATTGCCGCCGGTGACCTCACCCATAACGGCCGCATCGACATCTACAACACCACCTTTTCCGACGACTACAAGCCCCTTTACCGCAACGATGGCGATGCCAACTTCACCGATGTTTCGTATCAGGAAGGCATCGCGGAACCGACGATTCCGTTTCTCGGCTGGGGCGACGCTTTTTTCGATTACGACAACGATGGCTGGCTCGATCTGCTCACCGTCAACGGCCATGTGTACCCACAGGTCGATGCGCAAAACTGGGGCACGACCTGGGCCCAGCGTCCGCTGCTTTTTCACAATCAGAAGGGCAAGCTGACCCCGGTGCCCGCCGTCGAAGGCACAGGGCTTGCTAAACTTGCGGCGTCGCGCGGCATGGCTTATGGCGATCTGTTCAACGATGGACATATGGCGGTGGTGGTGAACAATATGGACGCGACGCCCTCGCTCTTTCGGGATGTGGTGCAGAGCGGCAACCACTGGATCGGCTTCCGGCTGGTCGGCGCCTCTTCCACCGAAGCCGGCAAATTAGGCAGCCCGCGCGACGCCATCGGGGCAACGATTTGGGTGACCGCCAATGGCTTCAAGCAGCGCGGCGACGTTTCCGCAGGGGGCAGCTTCGCTTCGAGCTCCGACCAGCGGCCGCACTTTGGCCTTGGCGCCGCTGCTGCCATCGAAAAGATCGAGGTGCGCTGGCCGAGCGGTCACACCGAAACCGTCGCGCCCCCAGCCAAGGTCGATGCCCTGTACACCTTGACCGAGGGCAAGGGCCTCGGGGCTTTGCGATGAACCTGCACACAGGCACAATTTCGCGCAGCTCAGTCTTCTATTCCTTTCCCGACTTTTCTTCCCGATTGCCTTCACGATCTTCCGGAGCCCCGATGAAACCCTCGCTTCTGCTCGCTTCCCTGCTTGCGTTATGTCCATTGGCCCACGCCGCCGTCAAGGTCTCTCCCTGGGGCAAAACGGCGGCCGGAGAGCCCGTGGAGCTGTACACCTTGACCGACAACCAGGTCACGGTACAGATCACCAACTTCGGCGCGCACATCGTCAGCGTTGAAACGCCCGACCGCCATGGCAAACGTGCCGATGTGGTGCTTGGGTATAGGGACCTTATCGGCTATGTGGCCGATCCGAAAACATATATGGGCTCGATCGTCGGCCGGTATGGCAACCGCATTGCCAAGGGTACCTTTACGCTGAACGGCACGGCCTACCACATTCCCACCAACGATCATGGCAATATGCTGCATGGCGGCACCCTGGGCTTCGACCGCAAGGTATGGACTGGGCAAAAGATCAAGAACGGCGTCGATCTTACCCTGGTCAGCCCGGATGGCGACATGGGCTTTCCCGGCGAGCTGACGGCGCATGTGCGCTACACGCTGGATGGCACCTCGCTGCACATCGACTATGCGGCGACCACGACCAAGCCCACCGTGCTAAACCTTACCAACCACAGCTACTTCAACCTCGGGGGCGAAGGCAACGGCACTATCCTCGATGAGGTCCTCACCTTGCCCGCGGACCGCTACACCCCGGTGGATGCGACGCTGATCCCCACCGGAGAACTCGCGCCCGTGGACGGCACACCGCTCGACTTCCGCCAACCTACCGCGATCGGCAAACGCATCCACGATGCGAACGACCAACTGAACATTGCAGGCGGCTACGACCACAATTTCGTGCTCAACGGTACAGGGCCGAACGGTAGAGGGCCGGGACTGCACCTTGCGGCAAAAGTCGACGACCCCGCCAGCGGCCGCACGCTGACCGTGATGACCACCGAGCCGGGCGTGCAGTTTTATTCCGGCAATTTCCTTGACGGCACGCTGGTCGGCGCCGGCGGCAAAGCCTACCTGAGAAACGGTGGTTTCTGCCTGGAAACACAGCACTTTCCAGACTCCCCGAATGAACCCACCTTTCCCTCCACCACCCTCAACCCAGGACAAACCATGCACTCGGAAACCGTATTCACCTTCGGCGTTCAACCGTAAAAGGCAATCACCCGTGCAGCGAAAGACGCGGATTCTCTTCGAATTACAAAAGTAAGCGCTATGTCCGGCCAAGGGTACCTGCCTCAGGCACTTACGGCTTCAAGTGTCAGCGGTTCCACATCCCGTTGTATGATCTCGTCCGTTTCTACCCTTGCCTTGGAAAGATCGTACGCAGCCTGCAGGTTCACCCAGAACTCAGCCGATGTGCCAAAGTAGCGAGCCAATCGCAGAGCTGTGTCGGAAGTGACACTTCGCCGAGTTTGCAATATCTGGCTGACTCTGGTTGAGGGCATGCGGGTTCTGAGGGCAAGATGATTCGCGCTGATCCCCATAGGCGCCAAAAATTCCTCTTTAAGGACGATTCCAGGATGCGTACTGATTCTTCCCATCGGCCATCCTTGTGCGGGTCTTTGCATCGTCATGATCGGCACTCCTTAACAAACCCTTGCTAGTGATAATCAACAATTTGGACTCCGTGCGGTCCGTCGTCCTTCCAGATGAAGCAGATCCTCCACCTGTCGTTGATTCGTATGCTGTGCTGACCTTTTCGGTCTCGTTTTAACGCTTCCAGCCGATTTCCAGGTGGAATCCGTAAATCGTCAAGGATAATGGCGGCTTCCATTTGATCCAGTTTTCGCAAAGCGACAGCCGAGCAATCGATCCATCTCCTGCTTTTTCCTGTGGTGAAGAGTCGAAGAGTGTCTTCGCACTGAAAAGACTGAATCACATCTAAAGGTTATATCGTCACGCGTTACACGTCAAGCGTTACCAGAGGAATTACCATGAGCATCCTGCGATGCGCAGAGCACCGTCATCTTTACTCAGCTTCCTTGTCGTACGATCCACAATGTATTCTGCGTTCGCCGCCCTACCGTCCTCATCCAGTGCTGGAGTTTCACGTGCGATCCTTTTTCTTCACGCTTCTTTTTGTTTTCGCTTCCACTCGCATACCTGCAGCTTCGGCACAGAGCACGGCTGCAAGCCCGCCCACAACCTTCCACAATCCCCTGCTGCCCTCCGGCCCCGATCCCTGGGTGATTGCCTATAAAGGCGTGTACTACTACATGAACTCCACAGGCCAGAACCTTACGATCTGGGCCACCCGTGACATCACCGACCTGCAACACGCGCGCAAAAAGATTGTTTGGACGCCGCCCGCCACCGGTCCCTATAGCCATGATTTATGGGCGCCGGAGTTGCATCGTTTCGATAACCGCTGGTACCTGTATTTTGCTGCCGACAAGGGCGACAACGAATCGCACCGCATCTTTGTGCTCGAAAACCGCTCCGACGATCCATTGAAGGGCACCTGGACCATGAAGGGCCAGGTGTCGGATAGCAGCAACAAATGGGCGATCGATGCGTCCGCTTTTGAGGTCAATGGGCAGCGCTATCTTTTGTGGTCAGGCTGGCAGGGCGACAGCGACGGCGAGCAGGACATCTTTATCGCGCACCTCAGCAATCCCTGGACCATCGACTCCGGCCGCGCCCTGATCTCTTTTCCGAAGTACGCCTGGGAGCACGTCGGCGATCTGCCAAACCGGCCCGCGCTGCCGCATGTCGAAGTGAACGAAGGGCCCGAGATGCTGCAGCATGGCAACGATCTGTTTCTGGTCTACTCGGGTTCAGCCTGCTGGACAGACTATTACGAACTTGGCGTGCTGGAAGCACACGTGGGCGATAACTTGCTGGACCCCGCGTCGTGGCACAAGTTCGATCATCCCTTTTTTCGCCAAAACCGCGCAGCGAGTGTCTTCGGCCCGGGGCATAACGGATTTTTCAAATCACCCGACGGCAAGCAGGACTGGATCATCTACCATGCCAACCCTGGTAGTGGGCAAGGCTGTGAAACACAGCGCTCGCCGCGCGCGCAGCCCTTTACCTGGAATGCCGACGGCACACCCAACTTCGGCGAGCCGGTATCGCCGCAAACGGCCTTGGCAAAGCCTTCCCGGTGAGCACGCTTACGGCTTGCGTCCAGCCTCGTACACCTTCAACTGCACATACGCCGCGGTCAGCAACGGCACTTGCACATTTTGCGCACGGTCCAGCAGGTCTCCCAGAATGTGATCCGCCTCCACCGGCGCTCCTTTCATCAGGTCGCGATACATCGATGAGGTCAGCGCCGAGCCGTGCTCCGTCATGCGCTTGAGGTGATCGGCAAGCATGGCTTCGTCGGGCGGATAGCCGTTGGCTGTAGCGATGCTGGTGCATTCATCCACAACAGCCCGCGCGAACGCTTCCCCGCGCGAGGTTTCGCGAGCCTGCCCGATCGTGCCGCGCGCTAAAAGGCAAATAGTGCCGATACTCGCTAAAATCCACCACTTCTGCCATAACGTGGCGACGATGTCCGGTTGAGCGATGGCGACGAAGCCGGCGTTTTGCATCGCTTGATCGACGGCCTCCATGCGGGCGGAATGTGTCCGGTCGCGTTCGCCATAGCTCAGCTCACCGAGCTCTGTTTTCTGGTGTACACGGCCTTCCGCATCCACATCGGCGACGACGCGCACAGAACCGCCCAACACGGCCGCTGCTCCGAATCGCGCATCCAGCACGGCCAACTGGCGCATCCCGTTCAGGATAGGCAGGATCGCGGTCTCCGGGCCAACAGCCGGGGCGATGTCGTCCATCGCGCCTTCCATCTGGTACGCCTTGGTGCTGAGGATCACGAGGTCGAAGCGTTCGGGCGTCGCGCGTAACGCCTCTGCGGTGAGCACACGCGGCTGCACGTTGAACTCGCCCCTTGGCGTGCACACCGTGAGCCCTCGTTCACGAATCTGTGCCGCGCGCCCCTCACGCAGCAGAAAGGTTACATCACGCCCTGCCTGCACCAGTCTGCCGCCAAGGAAACCGCCAGTCGCCCCGGCACCGACCATTAGAATGCGCATTTGCTCACCTGCTTCCCGCTTCCGTTCGGCTGTTCCACTACGACCTTTGTAGCAGTGAACGGTCCGATACAGACGCGTAGGTTGAGAAGATGCGCTTTCAACGGGGCTCCAAAGATGTGTGTCTGGCCAGCAAAGGCAAAACCGAGGTTGCCAACGCAACACGGCCCTGCCTTCGCGGGGCAGGGCCGTCATTTCCCGTGAAAGGAGGAGAAGCTATGTTGCGAATCAACATGCGCTTCAACCTTGCAATCCATTTGCCTTTGCGATGGATTGCCGCTCTGGTCTACCTCGTCAGGTGAACCAGTGTAACAACTCCCGGTGGTTTGAAGCCCACCGGGAGTCCTAACAACAGAATACGCCGCGCAGCCGATCTTGCAAGAAGTTTTTTCCTCCCCTAGAAGTGGCACGCTGTTAAGCCGTCGCCTGCTCTTCCAGATGCAGCGAAAGCTCTTCCCATTCCGCTGAAAGACGTTCATGCCGGCTGCGAAGATCGCCGAGTTCGGCCGCAAGCGCGCGCGCACTGTCCCCCGTGTGATACATCGCCTGCTGTTGTTCGGCCCCCTGGATGCGTTCTTCAAGCTCCGGCAACTCAGCTTCGATCGCCGCCACACGATCTTCAATTTGCTTCAGCTTCAGCGGATTGACGCGTTTGGCGACAGGCTTCGGGCTTGGCTTCACGGGAAGGAGCGACCCTGCGATCTCGTGCACGGAGGCGCCGTTCCGCAAACTAAATCCGGCCGTGGACCCGGCTGCCGAGCCAACTGCCGAGCTGGCTGCCGAACCAGGCTCGTGCGCCACGTTTCCATGGCCGTTCCCATTCGGGGCAGCTTTCGCGTCGGAGCCCTGCGGCTCTGCGCGCTGGATCGCCGTGTTGTCAGCGGGCTCAGGCCTCGGCAGGTCGTCTGCCTTGATCCCGACCTGTTTCACGGGCTTGAACATGCCGGTCGCGGCATCGATGCTGCCGCCGGTGGCGCCGTCGGTCTTTATACGCGCGGCGGCCTCTGAAGTCGTCGCAGGGGCGCCTCCACCCTTGCGGTGCATGTAATCTTCGTAATTTCCGGGATAAATGTGCACCCGGCGCTCTTCCACTTCGAAGACGCGCGTGGCCAGACCGTCGATGAAGTATCGATCGTGCGAAACAAACAGCACCGTTCCGCTGAAGTTGCGCACCGCATCGAGCAGCACGTCTTTTGCCCGCATATCGAGATGGTTTGTGGGCTCGTCGAGCAGCAGGAAATTGGCCGGCGAAACCAGCATCCGTGCCAGCGCATAGCGGTTGCGTTCGCCGCCTGAAAGCACGCCCAGTTTTTTGAAGACATCATCGCCGGTAAAGATGAAACAGCCCAGCAGCGAACGCAGCGTCACCACATCCACGCGCGGGTTGGAGCCGGTGATGTCGTCGAGCATCCTGGCTTCCGGGTTCAGCACCTTGTACTGATCCTGCGCGAAATAATCGGCGGCAACGTTGTGTCCGTGCTTGATCGTGCCGCCAGTCGGCGTTTCCAGGCCTGCGAGCATGCGCAACAGCGTCGATTTGCCAGCGCCATTCACGCCGACCAGCGCGATACGGTCGCCGCGATCGACCGTAAACTCCACACCTTCGAGCACACGCTTCACCCGCCCCTCGGGGCCGGGGTAGTGCTTGGTCAGGTTCTTTACCTCCAGCACCGTGCGCCCACTGCTGGGCGGCTGCGGAAAGGTGAAGTGGATCGTGGCTTCTTCTTCAGGCACCTCGATGCGCACGATCTTGTCGAGTTCCTTGATGCGCGATTGCACTTGCTTGGCTTTTGTGGCCTGCGCGCGAAAGCGGTTGATAAATGCTTCAAGGTCCTCGATGCGCTCACGCTGATTCTTGTACGCACTCATCAACTGCGTGCGGCGCTCGTCCTTGAGCGTCAGGTACTTGGAATAATTGCCGTGGTACACATGCATCCGCTTGTTCCAGACTTCAACCGTTTTACTCACGGTCTGGTCGAGAAAGTAGCGGTCGTGCGAGATCAGAATGAAGGCGTTCTCATAGCTTTGCAGATATTCTTCAAGCCAGTTGCGCGATTCCAGATCCAGATGATTCGTCGGCTCATCGAGCAACAACAGCGAAGGCTTTTGCAGCAGCAGTTTTGCGAGCGCGATGCGCATCTGCCAGCCGCCGGAAAACTCCTCCGTGCGCCGCTCCCAGTCTTCTTTCGAAAAGCCGAGGCCGCCCAGCACAGCGCCCACCTGCGCGTCCAGCGTGTAAATGTCGTGCACATGCAGCAGCTCGGCAATCTCTGAATAACGATCCGCGGCGGCCCCGTATTCCTTGCTCTTCGGGTCGGCCTCGCTCATCACATGGGTGAGCTGTTCGTATTCGACCTCCAGCGCCAACAATTCGTCAAAGACGCTGAGGCACTCCGCAAACACGCTGCGGCCTGAAAGCGCCAGCCCATCCTGCGGCAGGTACCCCAATGTCATGCCGCGCGTGTGGGTGCGCTGGCCGTAGTCGAGGCCTTCCATGCCGGCCAACACCTTCAGCAGCGTCGATTTGCCGGTACCGTTGCCGCCCACGAGCCCGGTACGCTCGTTGGGCGTGATCAGCCAGCTGACCTCTTCAAATAACAGCTTGTGCCCGAAGCGCTTTCCTGCGCCAGAAAGTTGTAGCATCGCTTCTTTATTCTCGCATTGCCAAAGGTCGCGACCTCAACGCGACCTGCGGAGCCCGCAATCGTCCGCAATCGTGAATTCAATTTCCGGGCACTCCCAGTTCATTGCCCTGCAATAGGCTGCGCAGGGTTTCCATGTCGCGTAGCCGGTGCTCGATCTCTCGGTGCATGGAGCGCCCTGCCGGCACATCCACCGTCTCTTCCGAAGCGTGCAGCAGGGAAAGCAGTTCCTCCGATTGCGCTAAAGCCGTCCACATTGCACGTTCCACCCTGCTACTTTTCTCCGCGATCATGGTTTGCAGACCAAGCCGGTGCCCCACATGGCAGAGGTACTCCTTTGTGCCGCCGCGCTGTTCCATGCTCATCACGCCGCCACACTCCGGGCAGGCCTGTTCGGTGAGGGTGGCCTTTACCGGAGTCGACACATTCGGTTCCACACGCCCGTCCCGCATGCTCAACCTCACCAGCAGCGGCGCGATTTCCGCCAGCCGCAGAATATATTGCACATTTAATCCGCGAATCGCGCTTTCCGGCATGGAGCGATACGCGGCCTCCGTGGGGTCCTGCACCATGGTCGCGCCGCCGCGCTGCTGAATCTCCCACAAACCGGCGGCACCATCGTCGAGCAGCCCCGTAAGCACAACGCCGGTCACCCGTTCACCAAACGCCGCCGCGGCCGAACGAAACATCACGTTGATGCTGGGCCGCTGCAGTCCTTCGCGCGGACCATGCCCCAGGCGCAGGGTGTCCGCCTCCAGGAGGAGATGATGATCCGGGGGCGCGATGTAGATACGCCCCGGCTGGATTGTTTCGCCTTCTTCGGCGTGACCGGCCCGGAGCGGCCCCGCGGCATTGAGAATGCCCGGCAGAGTGACCTCGCTGCGCTCAAACAGATGCAGCGTGACAAACACTGCAGCCGGCAGATCGGCCGGCAAGCGGGACACCAGATCCCGCAGCGCCGCCACGCCACCCGCAGAAGCTCCAATCACAATTCTGTCGCGCGACACCATGCTTGTTCGATGCAAGCTGCATGCACTGAAGTTCCCAAGCACTTAAATGAGCTGAGAAACGCAAATGCGACGAGCAAATGAGCTCTAAGCGCGTCTGAATCGCCGAGCGATCCGTCCGTTAGTACGGTGCCGCCCCCGCATAAACGCAAATTGCGCAATCGGACGTATGCTGGAAGCGCTAACGGGTCCCCTGAACTGCCTTGAAAGTGCGTGGTCACCAGCGGCTTTCTTTTTTTAGACGAGACATTACTTACCAGAAGGCAACAATGGCGAACGAAGAACGCAGCCTCGGCACAGAGCTCCACGACGCGCCGGCGGTCACACCCAATCCACTTTCGCCACCTGACCGGGAGCTTTTGTCCGGGGAAACCCCCGCACTCTCGGACGCGACCGCCATCCCGCCGGTCGCCGCTCAGGACATCACGGTCGACAGCGACGCGATTGAGCTGCACCCGCCCGCCTTGCCGTATCCGTTGGTCGCGGTCGGGGCTTCCGCGGGTGGATTCAACGCGTTTCGCGAGATACTCGAAAACCTGCCGCCCAAAACCGGCATGAGTTTCGTGCTCATCACGCATCTCGCGCCTCAGCAAAAAAGCTATCTGGCCGAAATCATGGACAGGTTTACCGCCATGCCCGTGCTGGCGATGGAGCAGGGCCAGCGCCCCCTGCCGAACCACGTATATGTGCTGCAACCCAACCAGATGGCGCGCCTCAAAGGCGGCGTTTTTCACCTGAACGAGCGTGCGGAAACCGATAAAAGCCCACGAACCATCGATATTTTCTTCAAATCAGCAGCCGCGGACCAGAAGAACTTCTGCGCGGGCGTGGTGCTTTCCGGAGCCGACGGTGACGGCGCCGAAGGTATGAAGGCCATCAAGGGCGAGGGTGGCATTACGCTCGTGCAGAGCCCCGATTCGGCGGTCCAAAGCGGCATGCCACGCTCTTCCATCGCCGCCGATCACGTGGATGTGGTGCTGCCCCCCGTCGAGCTCGCCTTGGAACTGGCGCGCATCGCACATCAGTTCTCACGGCCGGAGTTGCAACTACTCGAAAACGGCGATACGCCCGAAGGCGAAGACCAGGCCTTTGGGCGCATCTTGCAGCTGCTGCGCAATCTTTCCGGGCTGGAACTTATGCAATACAAGCCCGAAACCCTGCGTCGGCGCATGGCGCGCCGCATGATTCTGCTCCGCCTTGACACCCTCAGCGAATATTACCGGCTATTGCAGGTGCGGGCGGACGAACTCCGCACCCTGCAAGAAGACATGCTCATTAACGTCACGCGGTTTTTCCGCGACGCGGAGTTCTGGCATGTCTTCGAAGCCACAGTCCTGCCCGCGCTTTTTCGAAACCGGCCTGCCGGTAAGCCGGTGCGCGTGTGGTGTGCCGGTTGCTCGACCGGGGAAGAAGCGTATTCCTTCGCCATTGCGCTGCAAACATTTGTGTTGCAGAACGGTCTCGATGCACCGGTGCAGATCTTCGGCACCGACGCCAGCGAGCGCTCCATCGAACGGGCCCGCAACGCCGTTTACCCGGAAACGAGCATGATCGAACTTTCTCCGGAGCGTCAACAGCGATTTTTCGTGAAGTCCGATCGCGGCTTTCAGGTCGCCAAGCGGGTGCGTGATACCTGTATCTTCGCCAAGCAGAACCTTTGCAACGATCCGCCGTTTTCCCATATCGACATTCTCAGCTGCCGCAATGTCATGATTTATTTCAATCCGGTGCTGCAACGGCAGATCATGTCGACCTTTCATTACGCGCTTGAACCGGGCGGGTACCTGTTGCTGGGCATGTCGGAAGGCTTGCGTGATTTCGGAGAAGCCTTCACCACGGTGGACCGCAAATGCAAGATTTATACAAAAATCGGCAGTAGCCTGGCGGCAAGCAGCGAAGCCACACGCAGTTATCGCGCCTCCTCGGTGAACCCGGTCGGCAGGCCGCTCGCGGACAACGAAGCGACCTCCTGGGCGGAGTTGGAGCTGCAACGTGCGGCGGACCGCCTGGTGCTGGCGCGTTTCGGGCCGCCCGGTTTAATCGTCGACGAACGGATGCATGTGCTGCAAACGCGCGGACAAACGACGCCGCTGATCCAGCTTTCGCCCGGCGCGGTCAGCTGGCATATTTTGCGGGTTCTGCGCGAAGACATCGCCAAAGAGGTGGAAGGGGCGGTAGGGCGCTCGATTAAGGAAAACATTCCGGTCGCCGTCACCCTGAAAACGGTACTCGGCGAGGAGGCAGAACCGCACTTCCAGGTGGATGTGCTGCCAATCACCCATGCCGGGCCGCGCCCACGTTGCTTTCTGGTCCTGTTTCGGCAAGTCGAGGGGAACTCCGAGGAGAGCCAGGCGCAAGCGGCGCCGGCACTGAGCCCCGATGCCAAGGACAAGCTTCTCGCCCAGGCGCACCATGACCTCAGCACGACGCGCTTTTACCTCCAGTCCTTGACCGAAGAGCGGGACGGCCGTAACCAGGAGTTGACCTCGGCCAACGAGGAAATCCAATCTGCCAATGAAGAACTGCAAAGCACCAACGAAGAGCTCGAAACCACCAAGGAAGAGCTGCAAAGCGCCAACGAAGAGCTGCAAACAGTAAACGATGAGCTGCAACAGCGGAACTCCACGCTGACGCAAACCGGCAACGACCTCAGCAACCTCTTGACCAGCGTCAACATTCCTTTGCTGATGCTTACAAGCGATCTGCGCATCCGGCAGTTCACCCCGCCCATGCAAAAGGTATTGAGCGTGTTGCCCACCGATATCGGCCGCCCGATCGGCGACATCCGGCTGCACCTGAGCATCGGAAACCTGGAGCCCATTCTTACCGAGGTCATGGAAACCCTGGGCACCCATGAATCCGAGGTGCAGGATCACGACGGCCGCTGGTACCTGATGCGCGTGCGCCCATACCGCACCTCGGAAAACAGGATCGAAGGCCTTGTGCTCGTGTTGGTCGATATCGACCAGTTGCGCCGCAGCCAGCAGGAACTGCTCGATGCCCGCGATTTTTCCCGTTCCGTGGTGGAATGCGTTCCCGTGGCGGTGGTAGTGCTGAGTCATGACTTCACCATCCGCACCGTCAACACGGCCTTTCGCGGACTCACCCACATGCAGAACAATGAGCTGACCGGCCGCTCCTTGCCGGATCTCTTTCAGCACCTTTGGGGTGCGAGTGAGCTGCGCGATCAACTCGTGAAGCTGGAGAGCTCCGAGGCAGGCACCCAGACCGTGTTTGAGCACGAAGCCACGACCACGGACCGCCGAACTCTCTTGATCAAAGGGCAGGCGTTATTGAGCGAGGGCCATCGCGTGTTTCTGCTGGTCATGGAAGATATCACCATCCGTCGCCAGGCCGAGCGCACCCTTTCGCAACAGACTGTCCTGCTCGAAGGCGAGATTGCGTCAGCGGCTCGCACGCTGGACCGCACCAAAGAAGAGCTTCGCGGCCTGACCGGACATTTGTTCACCGTGCAGGAAGAAGAACGGCAGCGCGTCGCGCGCGAACTGCACGACGACATCGGTCAACGGCTCAGCTTTCTGGAATTATTGCTGAACGATGTTCCGTTGGAACCGTCGCTCGGCGAAAGCGCGGGAAAACTGCAGCAGGCGCGGAAACAGATCGGAACGCTGAACACCGATGTGCGCAGCATCTCCCATCGGCTTCACCCTGCGATTTTGGATGACCTCGGCTTGTCGGTTGCGCTGCGTGCGCTTGTGGACGAGTTCGGCAAGCGCGAAGCGATGCCCGCTACCTACATCAGCCGCAACCTGCCCGAGCTGCGTCCGCAGCCTGCCACGACCGCGGTGTATCGCATCACGCAGGAAGCCCTGCGCAACGTCGCCAAGCACGCGGGCATCACCCATGTGAAGGTGTTGCTCGAGGCACAAGGAGCGTCGCTGCACCTGGAAATTCGCGATTTCGGCATCGGTTTCGACCAGGAAACCGAAGGGGAACGGCGCGGCCTGGGCATCGTCAGCATGAAAGAACGCGCTCGCCTGGCCCACGGTAAACTTTCGGTGCAGTCCGCGCTGGGCGAGGGCACCACGGTAACCGTCGATCTTCCACTTGAAGCTAACGAGCCTAAGGAATTTCCCGATTTCCTCGGTCTTCCCGATTCCAAAACCCCATGACCCCAATAAGTCCAGCGAACACCAAGGCGAAGCGTCTGCTCCTTGCCGATGACCATGAGCTTCTGCTCACCGGTCTGCAGCACCTGCTCGTGGCACAGTTCCAGATCGCCGGCGTCGTCATGGACGGCCGCGCGCTGGTTGCCGAAGCCAGGCGGCTGCAGCCGGACGTGGTTGTCGCCGACATCGGCATGCCGAAGTTGAACGGTATCGAGGCAACACGGCAAATTCATGCGTTTTCGCCTGCAACCATCGTCATCATGCTTACCCAGCAGCTCAGCAGCCACTACGTGCAGGCCGCGTTTCGTGCCGGCGCGCGGGGCTACGTTGCCAAGCAGTCCGCGACCACGGAGTTATTGAAAGCGATCACGGTGACGCTGAGCGGCAAGTTCTACGTCACCCCATTCGCCGTGGCCAAGGACGGCACGCATTTTTCCGGCGCGGCGCTTAAAGACAATCCTGCCGACCGCTTCGGCAACGGCCTCACCGGCCGCCAAAGCGAGGTGCTGCAGCTGATTGCTGAAGGCAAATCCGGCAAGGAGATTTCGGCCGCTTTGCATATCTCCACCAAAACAGTGGAGTTTCACAAGGAAGCCCTGATGAATGAGCTTGGGCTGCGCACCACGGCCGAGCTGACACGCTATGCCCTCGCGAATGGCATCGTGGCGGATTGAGGATGGAGTTTGGCGAAGCCGGACGTTTGGGATTGTTTTAAGCTGGATTAGCTCCGAGCTGGATAGGTTCCAAGCTGGATGGATTCCAAGCCGGACGACTTTACGCGCGTCCCGCTTCCATGCCGGGCCGCGCCGTTGCCGATACCATTGACCGCACGTGGGTCAATAGCGCCGGCACAGCGAAGGGCTTGCTCAAAAAGGTCCATCCTCGCGAAAACACCGTACCCCGCGCCTCATGCGTGAGCACGGAACCGGAGATCAGCAGCACCGGTAAGGTCGGGCAAACGTGTGCTATCTTCTGCGCCAGTTCGATGCCGGACAGGTGCGGCATCTGCAGATCGGTAAGCAGGAGATCGAAGGGGTGCGCGGCGCGTTGTTCGTGAAAGGCGGTAAGCGCTTCTCGGGGATCGCCGTAGGAAATGACCTGGTGCCCATCCATCTCGAGCAGGGCTTTCGTGACAAAACGCAGATCGGCGTCGTCATCGACGAGCAACAGCTTTGTCGGGGCTGGACCCGGCTGAACCTGCTGGCCGAAAGGGCTCAGGAACTCCGGCACGGGCGCGGCGCTCGCCACGAACCCTTCCGTTGGCAAAAAGCTTTGTGTGCGGCGACGTCCATCCGTCCTTATACGATTTGTCAGCACAAGACTACCTCTTAAGCTACGGAGTAACCCAACAGTAACGAACCCACGTCGTTACCGTAACTAGGGAAATTCCCTGGCACAAAAAAGAATTTTGATTCTTGCATTCAGTGGGTCGTGCGGTCGGTCGCACCCCATCCCTTGCCGGCGAGTACCGCCCAGCTTTGTTGATCTTCTCAACCAACCGGCATGGTTCTTCCATTCCGAAGCGCAAATGAACCTACCTAGGGATTTCCCTAGGTAGGCGGACCGGCTTACCCTTCTTTACGTTCAACATACGGGCGGCTCTCGGTAGCGGACAGCAGCTCGGTACGTGATTGCGGCAACAGCACGACTTCGCTTCTGAACAAGAAAGAGCCTGGTACTTTGCGCATGCGGCAAGTGAGAACGACCGACCTTTGCATCCGTCTTATGCTTCTTCTTCGCGTGCTGGTGAAGTATCGCGAAGCAGTCTCCGTTGTTGAAGTTTCTTCCGACGGCAATGCCTTGACCCTTCGGGTGGAGGTGGCCGCGGACGACATGCCGCGGGTGATCGGCGCCGGCGGCGGAACCGCGCGTTCCCTGCAGGGTTTGCTCGATGCGATTGGGACGGAACACTGCACCGCCTACGCTCTGGAAATCCGCCCGGTCCCCGTCGGTGACGACGACCTGCTGGAATGGTGCCCGCTGCCTTTATCGGCTTAAAGCGGTTTACCTGCAGCTATACCGTGTCCTCTCGACCTGAGCGCAAAGCGCGAAGTGGAGAGACACACCGTGTCCTCTCGACCGGAGCGCAGAGCGCGGAGTGGAGAGACCTGCAGCACCTGTCTGAAGCGGTTTACCTATAGCTATGCCGTGTCATCTCGACCGGAGCGCAGCGCGCGGAGTGGAGAGACCTGCAGTTTGCGGTCTCCGACAGTAGAACCGCCAGGGTACTACCGGCGAAAAAGCAAGAACTTCTGTACACCTGCCAGCAATTTGCTCAGAAGCCGAAAGCGGCTCAGCGGCTCGCGGCCGTCAACACCCCCAACACCCGTTTCAATTGCTCCAGTTTGGCCCCGGCCTCGCCCAGTTTGCCTTCGGCGGTCAGCCGCTGGTAGTCCGCCAAATCCTGGGCCGCCTCATGAACGGACGCATTGCGATCGGCCGGCGCGGCCCTCGTCCCGCTGCCTGCCGCAGTGCCTGCAGCTGCGGAGCTGCCGGCAACCACCGGCGCTTGCGCGGTGGTTGCCGTGTCCGCCGTGTCCGCCACAGCGGTCGTGGACGACTCCGCCCCGCCAAAGAGACTCGCCATGGCGGCTTCAAAGGTTGTGCCGTAGGCCAACCGGTCCTGCAAGGCGAGCACCACCAGGCGCAGTTCCGGCATGGGGCTGCGATCGGCCTGCAGATAGATCGATTCCGCATACAGCAACGCACTGCCGGTCGGGATCACAAGCAGATTGCCGCGCCGCACATGCGATCCCTGTTGATTCCACAACGTGAGTTGCCCGGAAAGCTGCGCGTTCTGGTCGATGCGCGCTTCCACCTGCAAGGGCCCATCCACCAGCCGCGTTTTGGGGAAGTTGTACACCACCGCCGAGCCGTAGTGCGCCCCATCGCTCCGCCCCGCAATCCAGCCGATCATGTTGTTGCGATTGGCCGGCGTGAACGGCAGGATGTCCACAAACTCCACCCCGCCTTCACCGGGCAGCTTCATCAGGACGAAGTTCGGTTCCATCACCTGCGTTGTGCGTTCGCCGCTTTGGTCTACCCCGGATTCCGTGGCGGGCGTCCACAGGTCTTCGCGGTTGTAAAACATCTCCGGATTGGTCATGTGATACAGGCCATAAGCCTCGGCCTGCAGCTTCAACAGCGGCTCCGGATAGCGGATATGTTTCCGCAACATCGCCGGCATCGTCGCTGCATCGCGAAACAGGCTTGGAAAGGTACTGCGATACGCGGCCAGCACAGGGTCCGTTGTGTCGAAGACGTAAAAGGTCGTCGATCCGTCATACGCATCGACCACGATCTTGACGCTGTTGCGGATGTAGTTGATCTCTGTATCGCCAAGCGCGTAATGACGCGCATAAGGAAAGGTGTCCGCCGTGGTGAAGCCGTCGAGCATCCACGAAAGCTTGCCGTCCTCACCGACAACCAGATACGGGTCGGCATCGAAGCTGAGAAAGGGCGCCAGCGTCGATACCCGTTCGCGAACATTGCGCCGCATCAGCAGGCGGCTATCCGGCGAAACGTCGTCGCTGAAGGGCAGCTTGGCGGTGTCGCCGCGTTCAATCGCGAGCAGCGTCCGGTGCAGCCAGCCGCCCAGGGCGATGCCGCCCGCGCCGCTGTAGGAGGTAAGACTGTTGGCCTGGCCCTGCGGGTAATTGAACTCCTTTTGCGCGGTTTTCACATACACATCGGTGTCGGTCAGCTGCCCGTAATACACCTCCGGGCGTGTTACGGTCAGGCTCGGCACGGTGCTTTGCACGGGCATGTTGCTGACCAGCAGCGTGGGCAGGCCTTCGGGCGTAAAACCGTTCACCGGATTCATCGTCAGGCCGTAGCCGTGCGTGTAAATCAGCCGTTCATTGATCCAGTTCTGGCTGCTTTCCGGCAGCTTGTCGACATTGAGTTCGCGCGCGGCCAGCATCACCTCGCGGGTGACCCCGTTGATCTGGTAGCGATCGATGTCGATATCGGGGAAATCGTAGTAGGTGCGGATTTCCTGGATCTGGCGCAGCGTGTCCTGCAACGCGTGCCAGTCCCACAAGCGTATGTTTTCAAGCGTTGCCCCGTTGTTCGGCGCATCCGCCGCCGCCACGGTGGTTTGTGCAGAAAACGGGCGCAGTTCCACTGTATCGAGGGCAAACGCCCGTCGCGTGAACTCGATGTTGTTGCCGATATAGGGTTGTTCCTTGACCAGCTCGTTGGGTTTTACAACAAAGGTGCCGACAAACCATGCGCCGATTTCCATCACAAAGAAACACGCCAATGCCGGCAAAACGGCCAAAACCAGCCATCGTCCGCCCGGCTGCCTTGCCGCGCTGAAGATGGCCAGCGCCGCCCCGAGCAGAAGAGCCAGGCAGACCAGCAGCATGCCGGGCAACAGCACATGGGCGTCCACATAGGTGACGCCTGAAAAGACCGTGTGCTCTTCCATGAGCTGCTCAAAGCGGCTCAGGTAGATACGGAATGCCAGCGCCGCCAGAAAAAAGCCGCCCCCCAACAGCAGCCCGCGCCAACGCGAGCGCGCCGCCCCGAGCAGACGCGCTTCCACCACACCCCCTGGCGCCTGGGGGCGCACGGTGAGTAGAAAAAAGAGGACGGCCAGGCCCACCGCCAGCACCGCTATCGTTATCAGCCAATCGGCCACCGCGGTCCAGGCCGGCAGGGTGAGCAGATAAAAGTTCAGCCCTTTGCCGAAGATCGGATCGGTGGTGACGCCCGCGTTGTGGGGTCCATACAGGGCACGCGCAAAGGTCGGCCATGCATCTGAAAGGCTTTCTCCGCTGAGGTAGGCAACAAACGCGGCCAGCAGCAGGGCCAGGGGCTTTAAGAACGGCTCGATATTGAGTGAAACCTGCTGGCCGTTCACCACCACGGCATGCCGTTTCGGCAGCTCCCCAAAGTGCATGCGGCGCAAGAGCAGAAACATGCCATACAACAATGCAAAGGTCAGCACGGCAAAGAACGCGAACAAACCCCATTCGAGCGCCAGGGTTTTGCGAAACACAGCCATGTAGCCGAGCGAGCCGTACCAGAGCCCATCCACGTAATACGTCAAGGCGCGGTTGGCGACAAAGAACAAAAACAGCAGCGCGGCCGCAAGGGACAAAAGTCTGGGCAGCCGGCGCGAACGGGACGGCCAATCCACAAGTTCAGGCATTTCCAATTCCTGCTCTCAACAACAGGATCATTCTCTTCGAAAACCACCCCCTTGCCGGTGGAGCTTTTCCCGATTTCAACTCTTTTCTTTCAACTCTTTACTTTGGCCTTCATCGTGCGCACATTGGGCGCGGCCTCACGCGGAAGATTCACTTGAATCCTGCCATGCCGCCGCCCGTTTCCGGGCGCGGCACACCCGCACCGCGCCTGCGCTAAGCTGGCAAATATGCCGCTGCAGGGGCCTCCAGACTTCGCGAGCGACTTTGCCGAGAACGCCCACAGCATTCCTGCGCCTGCGCCGCCGATCTTGCCCACCTTGGCCGACCTGGCTGTGTTGATTCCTGCCTGGCAACCTTCTGCGATCTTGCCGCAGCTTGTCGCGGCACTGACGCACCGCGGCTTCGGGGTGATCGCCGTCATCGATGACGGCAGCCGGACGACCTTGCAGCCGTTCTTCACACAAGCGGCAGCCATCCCGCGTGTCGAACTTCTCCGGCACCCGGTCAATCGCGGCAAAGGCCGTGCCCTCAAAACCGGTTTCGCGCATTTGCTGGAAGTTCATCCACAGCTCCGGGGCGTCCTCACCGCCGACGCCGACGGCCAGCACACCCCTGGGGACATCGAGCGCGTGGGGCGGGCGCTGCTCGCCAGGCCTTGGGAGCCGGTGCTAGGATCGCGTCGCTTTGCGGCCGATGTCGCCGGGGTTCCATGGCGCAGCCGATGGGGCAACACCTTTGCGCGGCAAAGCTTTCGGCTCTTCACGGGCTTCCGCTTCGGCGACACGCAAACCGGTCTCCGCGGCCTGCCCTTTGCTCTTTTGCCCTCATTACTAGCCGTTCCCGGTGAGCGCTATGAGTATGAGATGGCGATGCTCGCGGAGCTTTGCCGCACCGGCCACGCTCCCTCCGAAACCCTCATCAGCACGGTGTATCTGGAAAACAATCGCGGGTCGCACTTCCACTTCTTCAGGGATTCCGTGCGCGTGTACCTCATGCTCCTGGGTCTGGCGGGCGCAAAATGGCGGCGGCGCTGAGCCGACACTGACCCGAACCGCATCATCCATGGGCAGCGTACGCTGCGCGTCGTCCCGTAAGCTGTATCCAGCACGTTAAGCCGGATCAGGAAAGCTGTTTTCGCCCGATGTCCACCCCTCTCGAGCTCGCCCTCCTTTCCTGCTTGCTGCTGGGGCTGCGTCATGGCTTCGATTACGACCATCTGGCCGCCATCTCCGACATCACCAGCGTGCAGCGCGGCTGGCGGCAGGGCATGGGCTTGGGCCTGCTCTACGCGCTTGGGCATGCCGTCACCGTGGCGGTGCTGGGTGCCGGGGTCATTTCGCTGCATCTTTCCCTGCCCACCCGGCTGGACGCCGTCGGCGAGCGGCTGGTCGGCGCGACCCTGATTGCTCTGGCCATCTACGTCGCTGCCGGGCTATGGCATTCGCGCACACACCTTTCCGAAGCGGCCCTGCAGGGGGGCGCAACGCACGGACACATCCCTCGCAGCCGCGTGGCCCTGCTTGTTTCGGGGGCACGCTACGCCCTTTGGCGGGCGCAGCGTGTGGTGGACCCCACGCGGCCCAGACCCGACCCTTTCGCCTTCCGCTATGACCGCAGCTCGGTTTTTGTTGTCGGGATTATCCACGGCCTGGGCGCGGAAACGCCCTCGCAGCTGCTGTTGTTCCTGTACGCGGCCAATCTGGGCGGCCCGAGCCGCGGGCTTCTGGGTCTTGGCTGCTTTCTTGTAGGTTTGCTGCTGATGAACACGCTGATGACCGCCAGCGCTTCGGGCATCTTTGTCGGCAGCCACAACCGCCCACGGCTGCAGTTCACCGTTACTTCGCTCACGGCAGTCTATAGCTTTGTGGTCGGCGCCATCTTTCTGTTCGGCCTCAGCGACAAGCTGCCGCCGCTGGCCCGGTAAGCGGCGTTTCTGGCTGCGGCTGGCTTCCTTTCTAGCTGCGGCTGGCTTCCTTTCTCTCCAAAGGCCTACAATCGGGGCGTGGAAACGAGTCCTGCACCGAGCCCTGCACAGAGCCCTGCACCGCCGCTCGACCTTGCGCAAAAGGCCGCGCTGCTTCAGCAAACGCTCGAAAGGTTGCCGTCGCTGCTGGTGGCCTACTCCGGCGGCACGGACTCGGCATTTCTAGCCTGGGCCGCGCACCGGGCCCTGGGCAACCGCATGTTGGCCGTCATCGCGGATTCGGCGTCCTTGCCGCGCAAAGAACTCGCTGCCGCGCTGGCTTTTGCGGCCGCTGCGGACATCCCCATCGAGGTGATCGCCACCGCCGAGCTCGCCAACCCCGCATACCAGCGCAACGACGCGCAGCGCTGCTTCCACTGCAAAGACGAACTCTTCACCCAGATGGAGCAAACGCGGGCGCGGCTCGGCTTCGCGCACATCGCGTACGGCATGAATCTTGACGACCGCGGAGAGGTCCGCCCCGGTCAACGTGCCGCCGCGCAGCACGGGGCGCTGGCGCCGCTGGTGACCGCGCACCTCACCAAGGCCGACATCCGCACCCTGGCGCGCGAAGCGGCTCTTCCTATCGCCGACAAACCTGCCAGCGCCTGCCTTTCCTCGCGCATCGAGTACGGCCGGCCTGTGACCACCGAGGCTTTGGCTCAGGTGGAGCACGCCGAGGATGCCCTTCACGCGCTCGGCTTCCGCCAGGTGCGCGTCCGCCACCATGGGGATCTGGCACGCGTCGAGATCGCCCGTCCGGAGCTGCCGGCGGCGCTTTCGCTGCCGATGCTCGGCAGCATCACCGTTGCGGTGCGCGGGGCGGGTTTCCTCTATGTCGCGCTCGATACGGAAGGCTACCGCACCGGCTCCATGAACGATGTTCTTCCCCTGTCGGCCATCGCAGCGGCGCGGCGTTGAAGGCCCGCGGCGCGGCGTTGAAAGCAAGCAACGCTTCACCATCGCCAAGAACCAGACCCGCGCCGGAGATTTCCATTGCGTATCGCGTACCTTGACTGCTTTGCCGGCATCGCCGGTGACATGTTGCTTGGCGCGCTGCTCGATGCCGGCGTTCCTGCCATTGTGCTCGAAGACGCTACGGCAGCCTTGAACCTTGGCGCGAGTCTCAGGATCGAAACAGTGGACCGCAGTGGCATCTCGTCCACCAAAGTGCATGTACTCGAGGACGGCGAGCTCGCGGAAGCCAGGGCTCCTTTGCCTGGGCACGGGCTGAACCCCCAAACGGCAGACGACGACGGCCTCCAGCAGCGCCTTGCTGATGAAACCGGGCCCACTCCCCCATTGCGCACACAGCACCTGCACAAGATTGGGCACACGCATAAGCATGAGCATGAGTTCCCCGATACGCCCGACGACCATGCGCACCCGCACGTCCACGGCCGCTCGTTGCTCGAAATTCGTGCGCTCATCCATGGAGCAAAGCTGCAGGATGCCGTGAAGCGTTTGGCGATCCGCGCCTTTGAACTGCTCGGCCAATCCGAGGCCAAAATCCACAATGTTCCCGTGGAGGCGATCCACTTCCACGAGGTCGGCGCCGTCGATGCCATCGTCGATATCGTGGCCTCGAGCGCGGGCATACACCACCTGCAGATCGGCGCCTGGTACAGTTCGCCCGTGAACGTGGGCAGCGGCATGGTGAAGTGCGCGCATGGCATTTTCCCGGTGCCCGCGCCAGCCACAGCCGACCTCTTGCGAGGCTTACCGACCTATGCAGCGCACGTGCAAAAGGAGCTGGTCACGCCAACCGGCGCGGCTCTCCTGCGTGCGCTCGAACCCACCTTCGGCCAGCAGCCGCCCATGCGCGTCGCGGCCATCGGGTACGGCGCAGGAACGCGCAACCCGCAGGACTTCCCCAATGTGCTGCGCCTCAGCATCGGTGAAGGCAGCCTCGGCGAAGACGACACAGGCACAGCCCGGCAGCTAAACACGCATCAATACCCTAAGCCCTTGGTGCAAGCACACGACCCTGAGCCTTTGGCGCAAACACACGCGCATGACGAGGCCACCGTCGTTACGGTGCTTGAAACCGCCCTCGATGACGCTTCCCCGCAGCTGCTGGCGTATGTGGCTGAATTGGCCCTCACCAAAGGCGCCCTCGACGTGATGCTGGCTCCGGTGATCATGAAAAAAGGCCGTCCCGGCACCCTGCTGACCATGCTTTGTCGCCCCGAAGCCAGCACATTCTTTGAGCAGCTCCTTTTGCGCGAAACCAGCACCCTGGGCGTGCGTATCCGGCAGGATCGGCGCATTTGCCTTGCTCGGAAGCATGTGGCGGTCGACACGCCGTTCGGCCGCATTCGGGTCAAGCTCGGCCTGGACGGCGATCTGGATGGTGACCCGAACGGCAGCCCGAACGGCAGCCCGGACGGCAGCCCGAACGGCAGCCAAGCCGGCGTGCAGGCGCGCAACATCGCGCCCGAGTTTGAGGATTGCCGCCAGGCCGCGCTCGCCCATGGCGTGCCTTTAAAGCAGGTGCAGCAGCTGGCGCTCACCCTTTATCTCACCTCGCAGTCTGCGACCGATCGGCACGTGAACCCACAATGACACCCTCGGATCTGCTCGCTCTCCTTGCCCAGGTGGAACAGGGCCAAACCACGGCAGAAGCCGCAGCCGCTCGTCTGGCTACGCTTCCCTTTGAGGACCTCGGCCACACGCGCGTGGACCACCATCGCAGCCTGCGCACAGGGCTGCCGGAGGTGATCTATGCCGCCGGCAAAACACCCGCGCAAACGGCAGCCATCTTTGCGGCGCTCGCCGCGGACGGCGTCGATGTGCTGGCCACGCGCGCCGATGCCGCGACCGCAGCCGCCGTGCTGGCGCAGCAGCCGCAGGCCGTTTACAACGCCACCGCCCGCACCTTGGCCCTGCGGCAAAGCGCGGCGAACGATCTAACCCAGCCCCGCGGCCATATCGCCGTTCTGTGCGCGGGCACAAGCGATCTGCCCGTGGCGGAAGAAGCCGCCATCACCGCAGAAACCTTTGGCGCCCAGGTGACCCGGCTTTATGATGTCGGCGTGGCGGGCGTGCACCGCCTGCTTGCCGTGCGCGACCAGCTCACGGCTGCCCATGCCGTGATCGTGTGCGCGGGCATGGAAGGCGCGCTGCCCTCCGTTGTCGGCGGCCTGGTGGGTGTGCCCGTGCTGGCTGTGCCCACCTCGGTCGGCTACGGTGCCTCGTTCGGCGGGGCTTCGGCGCTGTTGGGCATGCTGAACTCCTGCAGCCCCAACGTATCCGTGGTCAATATCGACAACGGCTTCGGCGCTGCATACAGCGCCGTGCTCATCGCCCGGGCAGCGGCTCGCGAATGATCCTCTAAAACGGCTTACCTCCAGCTACCCAGTGTCATCTCGACCGGAGCGCATTGCGCGGAGTGGAGAGACCTGCAGTTACGGTCTGGGACAGCAGACCCGCCGGGAGAATGCCAGAACAGAACTCCTGTACACCTGTAAGCAATTTGCCCTAAACGCAGAAGAATCCTTGCATGGTGCCCGCGCTCTCTAGGATTGCGGCCGCACCGCCGCAGGCGGTTGTGTGGGCGGTTCCGGATGAATAGCCACCTCCCAGTTACGGCCCAACCAGCGATCCTCCCCCGGCCAATACAGGGTGAACACCAAACTGCCCGCACTGCTGCCATCTACCGACGAAGACGCGGGTACAGAGGCGGCAAGGTCGACATACGAGCCCGATTCGCTCACCTGGCGTGAGTCGGTGCGTTGCACCGTGGCCCAGTTGTCAGCGCTCCACACGGCTTGGAAGCGCTCAGGATCGGTGATGCGCAGCGTTCCGCCCTGCGTCATCGCCGTGATAGGCCGGTTCACGCGAAAGATTTCCATGCGGCTGGGAACACGCCGGTGCTCGGCGGTCACGGCATAGCGTTCGGCAACCAGGGGAATGCGATCGAACACCTCGCCATCGGCAAGCGAGCGCAGCAGCTTCAAATACTCCGCATGCGCCCACACCAGCGGCTGCGCGGAACCCGCCGAGCGGCCGCAGTACATGCCTTCCGAGGGCAGGTCGGCGTAGTCCCACACCTGCTCGGGCAGCATGCCGCCGATCGACGAAAAGCGCTCCAGGGCGCGCAAGAGCGGCTTCACATCGTGCCCGGCGGCGAGTTCGTAATGGGCGCGCTCCCCGGTCAGGATGGGCCAGGCACGACCCTGCCCATAGCCCACGTACGGGCCGCCATCCTTTTGCTGCCCATACCCATCGTGGTTGTAACGCCGCCAGCAAGGGCCGTAGGGCGTATCGATTTTCAGAACTTTATCGACGACCTTGAGCGAATCGACGATCAGCGGATCGTCCGCGCGACGGACGCCGTAACGCACCAGCTCCAAAAATCCGGCGTCGATCACCAGACGTGCTTCAAAGGCATATTGCTCATCGGGCGCACGGTTGGCGATGTGAATCTGCCCCGGCGGCACCTCTGGATTGTGAAACGATTCCCCTTCCGCCGGCGGACGAACGCGCATGTAGTGGTGCTTCACGTCCGGATGCAGCGTGCCCGTTGTGGTGGTGGTCCACTCGTCCAGGTGCGCCTCGATCCAATCGGCGTAATCTTCCAGAAAGCTGCCGAGTTCGCCTGATCCGAAGCTGCGACAAATGTCGGCCGCGCACACCAGCGCCGAAATCACCACCGCCAGGGTGGATGGCGAGTAGCCGGCGTTTTCTTCCCATCGCTCCTGCTGCGTCACCGGGGCGTATCGCACCAGAAAGCCCGCCGCGCGGCTGATGAAGGGGAAAATATCGAAGCCGCCCAGCGCGTCGGTCTTCCACAATCGCCACGCCAGCACCATCGGAAACGCGACTTCATCGAGCTGGATGCCCGACCAGTATGGCGTTCCGTCGATCCAGAAATTTTGCGAAAAGCCGCCATCCGGGTGCTGCGTACAGGCCAGGTAGACCAAGGCCCGCAATGCCGTGTCCGCGCGTCCGCAGGCCAGCATCGCGGTGGCGGACTGGATCATGTCGCGCGTCCAGACCAGGTGATAGCCACCCAGATCGTCATCCGACTTTGCATTGCCCCACGGGATCGACGCCGAAGCGATAAACGCCCCCGAGTACGTTTTATCCTCATGCGTCAGCACGACATTTTGCGACACCCGCGCCAGCGAGCCGCCGTCGCCTGAAACCTCCGCCAGGCGCTCCGGGCAGGTCGCGCGGTGCCATTGCTCGATAAAGCGCTTCTGGTGCAGCGCATACGGGGTCGAAAGCGACTGCATCATGCCCGCCAACGCGGCGTGGGCGCCTTCCCCAAGCGAGATCGCAATCGTGAATTCGCGATGCTGCGCCACATCGATCTCGCCCATCACTGCGATGTTGCCTTCGAGCGCTTCGCCGTAGCTCCAAGCCATGTGCAGATCGCGCGACAGGTCCTGATATCCATCGCTGACGCCGACAAACCCGCATGAAGAACGTGAAAAGCCGCAATCGGCGCCAAAGGCCAAAGCCGTATTTTCCCGCCACGCCAGGATGCAGCGCTGGCCGGCCACATCGAGCGAACGCGCCGAATTTCCCGCACCGCCGCCATCCAGGTGTGGAGCCAGCAACGCATAGCACTTCAGCCGCGACAGGATTTCTTCCTCACCACTGACCGTGACGTGCATCAACACCACCGGATGGTGGGGATCGCTGATAAATTCCTTGGTCACCGTGTAGCGCCCGTTCAAATCACTGGCGACCACACGGATCGCCAGCGCTTGCGGATCGATGTAGTGGAAGTCGTACTCGAAATCGCGCTTTTCCTCATGAAAAAAGGTTTCGCCGTCGGAAAACAGCAACTCCATATCCCGCGTTTGCGGCCGGTCGATGGTGGGGTAATAGAGTTCGTTCAGTGTTCCATGCGAGAGGGTGAACCATATCTTGCTCGATGCCGCATAGGCCGTGGCGACCGCGTCTTTTTTGCTCGAAGTCCAGCGCGGTTCGACGCCCGGCCCCCCGGGTGCGGGGCCGTCATCGGGCAGCCAGCGGTAGTTCACATGTGCAAGTTCACTCATACGGCCATTAAACCCGAACAAGGCGGGAAACGCATAAACAAACCCCAAGCAAGGACCTTGCGATCGCCTGCGTTGGGGCTGGTTTGCTTCTTTCAGGTGAGCTTTACATGCTGCCCGACGCAACTACGGCACTATGCTGCCGCTTCTGACAACGCTTCGCCGAGCTCGCGGATGTGCTTGGCGTTTGCGTTCTGCTCATCGCCCGAAACGGCAACCGTGTCTTTGCCGAGCTTGGCAACCAGGGTCTTGATGGCCTCGCCATCCAGTTCCTTGGCGTGGAGCAGCTTTTTCAGCTTGCCGAGATCCTGAAGGACCTTCTTTACGCCTTCATGATCGTGCTTGGAAAGGTACTCTTCCCAGCCTTCGATATTGCTGGTGGCCTGTTCGACGGTGAAGCTTTTAACGCCGGCTTTGACGGCTTCCAGTGTGGTTTTTAAGCGAGTGGTCGGCATGGTCTGTATTCCTCTTGGGTGATGTAACGAGCTTTGAGAGGTGTCCCGTTCTCAGCTTGGGATGCATTCACCCGGGCCGGCTTTTCCATCCAGCTGTGGATTGCGTGACGAAACTGTACCAAGGCGTCGAGCGCTTGCACCATGCCAACAAATGGCCCGAACCTCCGGCTAAAGAAACCCCAAAGCGCATGCTGCATTCACACGGCATTGATCGGGATGTTGCATCTGGGCGTCACGACCTGCATCTAACGGAGCGCATCCGGACGCAGTGGCGCTTTGCTTGGCTATGTCTCGCCTAGCTACTTCGGGGCCCGGCCTTTCCTTCCGGTCCCCGGCGCGCGTTCACACAACTTTACCCATAGGAGCCCCCATGGCCTTTGAACTTCTGCCCCTCCCTTACGACTACGCGGCCCTCGAGCCCACCATCGATGAAGCGACGATGAAACTGCACCACGACAAGCATCACCAGACCTATGTCACCAACCTGAACGGGGCCACGGAGAAGCATCCGGACCTGGGCAAGAAGACGCCTGAAGAGTTGATCAAGGATTTAAGCAGCGTTCCCGAAGAAGTGCGCACGGTGGTGCGTAACAACGGCGGCGGGGATGTCAATCACACGATGTTCTGGCAAATTATGAAGCCGGGCGGGGGCGGCGATCCGATCGGGGCCATTTCCGAGCAGATTCTCGAGGATTTCGGTACCTTCGAAGAACTCAAAAAGCAGTTCAACGAAGCTACGGCCAAGCAGTTCGGCTCCGGCTGGGGATGGCTCGTCCTTAAAGAAAACAAGCTCAGCATCATCACCACACCCAACCAGGACAACCCGCTCATGCAGGGGCTTTACCCAATCCTTGGCAACGATGTGTGGGAACACGCCTACTACCTGAAGTACAACAATCGCCGCCCCGAGTACTTGGCAGCGTGGTGGAATGTTGTGAATTGGGAAGAGGTCAATAAGCGCTTCGCCGAAGCGAAAAAGGGCGCATAAACGCAGAAGTCACGACGCGGAACCAAGTAAAAACCGGCGGCAAGAGGACAAAGCAAGGCTGCGTTTCTTGATAAACGCGGCTCGATCGCTAAATGCAGCGTTCTTGCCGGCCTCTGCTTTGTTCCCGCTTCACCTCTGGCGCTTCTGTTACCACAGCTATGAGTCTCCGTGCGCGTATTTTGCGTCCTATACACAACTGTTCGCAGATCGTCCTTGAGGCATTGGCATGTGGATTGTCCGGCTGGCGCTTCGTCGTCCGTATACCTTTGTGGTTCTTTCGCTGCTGATCTTCCTATTGGGGATCGGGTCGGCGATTGAAGCGCCCAAGGACATCTTTCCGTATATCAACATCCCGGTCGTGACCATTGTTTGGAGCTACGCGGGCCTGACGCCGACCGAGATGGAAGGCCGCGTCGTTACCCCCTGCGAGCGCGGCCTTACCACCACCGTGAACGATATTGAGCACCTGGAAAGCCAAAGCTATCAGGGCATCGCGGTGATCCGCGTTTACTTCCAGCCGACGGCCAAGGTGGAGCTCGCGGTGGCGCAGGTGACCGCACTGGTGCAGACCATTCTGCGCATTTTGCCGCCCGGCACCTTTGCTCCCAACATCGTTAAATATGACGCGTCCTCCGTGCCGATTGTGCAGCTTGCGTTGAGCGGCCAGGGGGTGAGCGAAGCCGATCTGTATGACGACGGCACCTCGTTCGTGCGGCCCCGCCTCGCCACCGTTAGAGGCGCCAGCGTGCCTTTGCCCTATGGCGGCAAGGTGAAGCAGGTGATGGTCGACGCAGACCCGAACCTGATGTTTGCGCACCACGTTTCTGCCGAAGATGTGTCGGTTGCCATCAATCAGCAGAACCTGGTGTTGCCGGCCGGAACCGCACGCATGGGCGACAAGGAATTTGTCGTCAAGTTGAACTCCAGCCCCACCGAAATTTCTGCATTGAACGACCTGCCGATGCGTGCCGCCAACGGTGCCGTGGTGACGATCAAAGACGTCGCGTCCGTTCACATGGGCTATGCCGTGCAAACCAATGTCGTACGCCAGAACGGCAAACGGTCAGCCCTTTTGACCGTCCTGAAGAACGGCGAAACCTCCACCTTGAGCATCGTTTCCGAGACGATCAAGCTGATTCCACGGCTGAAAGCAGGGCTTGGCAACTTAACCATCACGCCCTTGTTCGATCAATCGGTCTTTGTGCGGGATTCCATCAATGAAGTAGCGCGTGAGGCCGGCATTGCCGCCGTGCTGACGGGCTTGATGGTTTTGCTCTTCCTTGGCTCCTGGCGATCGACACTGATTGTTTGCACCTCAATCCCCTTGTCCATCGCCACCTCGCTGATTATCCTTACGGCCTTTGGCGAAACGATCAACACCATGACGCTTGGCGGCCTGGCGCTCGCCGTGGGCATTCTGGTGGACGATGCGACCGTTGAAATCGAAAACACGCATCGCAACATGGCTGAAAAAAAGCCGCTCACCCGCGCCATTCTTGATTCGGCGCAGCAGGTCGCAGCACCGGCATTTGTGTCCACACTGTCGATCTGCATTGTGTTTCTGCCTGTAGTGCTGCTGGTGGGCGTGGCGAAATATCTGTTCACCCCGTTGGCGCTCGCCGTTGTTTTTGCGATGATGGCGAGCTATTTTCTATCGCGTACCCTTGTGCCCACCATGATGCACTTCCTGCTGGGATCGGAGATCGGGCTTTACCAGGACCCGGCGGCGAGCGCAAAGGAGGAACGCGAGAACTTTCTGTGGCGCTGGCATTCACGCTTCGATCGCCAGTTCGAACGCATGCAGCACAGCTACAAGCGCGCACTCGGCTGGTGCATCGAAAACTCCATCATCACCCTTGGTCTTTTCGGCTTGCTGGTCCTCTGTTCGCTCCCGCTGGCGTTGTTTATCGGCCGTGACTTTTTTCCTTACGTTGATTCCGGGCAGATGACGCTGCACGTCAATCCGCCCGAAGGGATGCGCATCGAGGATTCCGAGCAATACTTTGCAGCGATCGAGAAAGAAATTCGTACGCAGATTCCCGCTTCACGCCTTCATCTTATTCTGGACAATATCGGTCTGCCGGCCAGTGGCATTAATCTCGCATTCGGGCAATCGGCAACCATCTCAGACTCCGATGGCGACATCTTGATCGCCCTGAATCCCGGTCCCAAAGACACCATGATGTACACGCGTATGTTGCGTGCCGATCTTGCGAAAAAGTTTCCGGACGCAACGTTTTTCTTTACGCCGGCAAATATTACCAACCAGATTTTGGACTTCGGGCTGCCTTCGCCCATCGATCTGCAGGTGATCGGTCGCAGCCCGCAGAATTACGTGCTCGCGCAGAAGTTGATGAAAGAAGTGGCGGCGATTCCGGGCGCGGTCGACGTGCACATCCATGAGCAGGTGTCCTATCCGACCATGCAGGTCAACACCGACCGCATCAAGGCCGAGCAGATCGGCTTGACCCAGGCCGACATCGCCAATTCCACGCTGGTTTCGCTCAGCGGCACGGGGCAAACAGCACCCAATGAATGGCTGAATCCAAAGAACGGCGTCAATTATCAGGTCGTGGTACAAACGCCGATCTACCGCAACAGTTCCGTGCAGCAGTTTTCGCGCACGCCCATCAGCACGGCGCAGGGCGATGCCGAGCAGATGCTTGGCAATCTTGCGACCTTTCGCCGCGATGCCTCGCCCATCGTGGTCGACCACTACCAGATCCAGCCGGTGTATGACATCTATGCCGATGTGGATCAACGCGATCTGGGCGGCGTTGCCGGCGAGATCAACAAGCTGATGCAAAAGGAGCAAGGCGGTTTGTCGCAAACCACCCAGCTCGCCTTGCGTGGCGAAGTGGCGACCATGAATGATTCCTTCCTTCGCCTCGGCATCGGCATCGTCTTCGCCATCGGTCTCGTGTATCTGCTGATGGCGGTGAACTTTCAATCATGGCTCGATCCATTGATCATCCTGATGGCGATTCCATGCGCGTTTTCAGGAATTTTGTGGATGCTGTTCCTGACGCAAACGACCTTTAGCGTGCCATCCCTGATGGGCGCCATTATGACCATCGGCGTGGCTACGTCGAACTCCATTCTGATGGTGGTGTTCGCCAATGATGAACGCATTGCCGGCAAAGATCAGCACGAAGCTGCCTTGAACGCCGGCCATACCCGTTTGCGGCCCGTGATCATGACCGCCCTGGCGATGATCATCGGCATGCTTCCCATGGCGCTGGCGTTTGGCGAAGGCGGCGAGCAGAATGCGCCGCTGGGCCGCGCCGTCATCGGCGGCCTGCTTTTTGCCACCCTGGGCACGCTGTTTCTTGTGCCCACCATATATTCGCTGCTCAAGAAAACGCCGCCCGTGGACTATGCCCAGGAGATCGCCGATGAATCCGGCTTACCGGAAGGCGGCAAAGTGCCCCAGCAACGAGGCGGCCAACCTACCCCGCAAACACAGGAGCAACCGGCCTGATGGCAGACCATAGAACAGAGCCGAACCCGTTGAACGATCCAATAAACGATTCATTCAATAATTCAAAGGATCGGATGCGTTCGACAGATTCCGCTGACCCCAACTCCGCTCATCCTGAGGATGCAAACGACCCGCAGCTTTTCCACGCCGACCCAACCGGCGGCCATACGCTGCCGGCACCGGAAGGAGCGGATGCTGCGCATCGTTTGCCGCCACCGCACCCCACGGCCAACCCGCGCCAGCCCGGCGAACGACTCGAATTTGTGCCATGGCCAAATGAGCGGGAGCAGAACGGGCCGGAGCCGGATGGACGTGAGCCAGGCCGCAGCAGCAGTGAGAGCCGCCTGCGGGATGGCCAGCAGTCACCACGACTTCACGCCGGGGAC
>CAXTRN010000008.1:25134-35362 GCA_964246645.1 uncultured Acidobacteriaceae bacterium | reverse complement strand
GTTCATATCCTGACCGCTTGGGTCGCTCCCCACACGGGGAGCGTGCATTGAAACAACAATCGCAGTACGGCGCGGCGTTCTGGCAAGCGTCGCTCCCCACACGGGGAGCGTGGATTGAAACACCTTGTCCCAATCGCAGCCAGCCGCAACCATTGTCGCTCCCCACACGGGGAGCGTGGATTGAAACGGTTACATCTTTACACAGCACAGCAAATCAGCGCGTCGCTCCCCACACGGGGAGCGTGGATTGAAACCTGCTCCACGATGTAGTCGATCAGCCGGTTTTGCGTCGCTCCCCACACGGGGAGCGTGGATTGAAACTCGGCTACAACCCAGTTCTTCAGCAATCTCACGTCGCTCCCCACACGGGGAGCGTGGATTGAAACCTAGCACCTGATTAAGCGTAGAATCTGGCGACACGTCGCTCCCCACACGGGGAGCGTGGATTGAAACTGAGTGGCAAGATTGTAATTGTCGTTCAAAGTTGTCGCTCCCCACACGGGGAGCGTGGATTGAAACTGCTGCGCGAGGAACGGCAAGCGCAACATGCCGCGTCGCTCCCCACACGGGGAGCGTGGATTGAAACATCATCAATGGGCAGCTAAACCCACGTAACCCCGTCGCTCCCCACACGGGGAGCGTGGATTGAAACGATTCGAAGCGCTTTCCCCTGCTTGCTCGATCCGGTCGCTCCCCACACGGGGAGCGTGGATTGAAACCGGTCGCCCTAGGAATTCTCCTAGGGTTGGCCTGGTCGCTCCCCACACGGGGAGCGTGGATTGAAACTGATCACCATCGTTCGGATCGCTTCGTCTTCGTCGTCGCTCCCCACACGGGGAGCGTGGATTGAAACGTACAACTGCAAATCGTGTAAACATGGCGGAGTACAGTCGCTCCCCACACGGGGAGCGTGGATTGAAACCCGTAAATGCCGTGAGGGGAATGACTCCGAGTACGCGTCGCTCCCCACACGGGGAGCGTGGATTGAAACCGTTTGTCCCATTGAATTGAGCGATGATGGCAGCGTCGCTCCCCACACGGGGAGCGTGGATTGAAACAAAGATATCGATGGGACGGATTATGTCGTTGGGCGTCGCTCCCCACACGGGGAGCGTGGATTGAAACAGCAAGAAGGTCTACGTCAATCGAATCCCTCATGGTCGCTCCCCACACGGGGAGCGTGGATTGAAACTTTTCAGCGCGCCCATGGTGCAAGCGTTGCTAGCGTCGCTCCCCACATGGGGAGCGTGGATTGAAACCGTCATAAGTGCCAAGCCTTGATTTACCGGTTGTGTGTCGCTCCCCACATGGGGAGCGTGGATTGAAACCTGTTACTGGATGTTTGTGGATGCGAGCGAAAGTTGTCGCTCCCCACATGGGAGCGTGGATTGAAACAGCTATATCGGACGCGGAGCGAGTCTGGTAAACCGTCGCTCCCCACATGGGGAGCGTGGATTGAAACCTGATTCGGGTAGAAGGCCTTCGCCTGATCCATGTCGCTCCCCACATGGGGAGCGTGGATTGAAACAACAATCTGCCAATGAAGGTACATGTCGCGCCTTGTCGCTCCCCACACGGGGAGCGTGGATTGAAACCGTTTGAGGCGATGAACGCGCCTGAGAGCGTGTTCCGTCGCTCCCCACACGGGGAGCGTGGATTGAAATAACGCGAAGTGCTTACAGCAGTCACAGCAGGCGATGTCGCTCCCACACGGGGAGCCTGGATTGAAACGAACGAGTCACTTGCCCGCAAAGCATGCTGCCCTTGAGCTTAAGGAAAAGCAAAATCTAGTTGCGGAACGACCTGGGACCTGGAAACGGACCCATATAAAGGCTTCAGCTTCAGGAAAGGGCGCAAGGATGGATTAACAGAGAGAGGGCGGAGAGATTAGATGCCTGTGTGATTGCTCACCCCTGAACGGGTGCTCGCCGAGCGATGAGGCGCATCCGGTCTCCGCGATCATCGACCAGAGGGTTTACCCCGAAGTCTCGCTTAATTGATAGCGCCCAAGATAGTCGGATTGGACGAGATCGCCGATGTTGGCCGAGCAGGCTGAAGAGAGCGCCGAAAGACCGGGCTTTTGTACGCGGAGCAAGTAATCCGAAGTAGCGGACCGAATGACGATAGCGTTCTGGGACCTGATCAGCAAGTGCTTGGATGAAGTCCGAGGGTTTGTAGCAGGTTAAGGTCTCCCTCTTGAGCCGATGGTCCTGAGTTCGGAACACAATCTCGTCCTGGCGTACCGAAACGAATCGGTACTGAGCGATGGGTGGTCGTCGGAGGTAGCGGGCGGCATACCTTAGGTAATGGTTCTTATTTCCAAAGTCCTTGTGATGGGTTCGCCAGTTTCGCTGCGATTGCGTGGTCAAAAGCTCGTCGAGAGCGTAGGGACTTATCTTAGTCGCAAGCTTGCCCTGCTTGAGCGCAAGCCGAAGGTGACCGATAACGGAATCGCGCCAAAGGTTTGCCAAGCTCGCTTTCCTGACGTTCAAACGAGGTAGCCATGCGCTGTCGATAGCACGAAGGCCGCCTGCCGAAACCAGGATGTGAAGATGGGAGTTGAAGTTGAGATGTCGGCCGCAAGTGTGGGGAACAACCATGATGGCGATGGTGGCACCGTGTTCCGCCTCCATCCAGCACTCGATGGCCTTCCCGCCAATAGTTGACAGATCTTGAAGGAGGGCGCGGTTGTCACGGAAGATAGGCCAGAGAACATCCGGCATGGTGAATGTGATTTCACTGTAGGGAATGTCAAGAAGTGATGCCCATTGTTCTCTTTGCCAAAGGACGGTACTACGGTGGCCACAGCTGGAGCACGCCTTCGACTTACAGGTGTGATATACGACACGTTGCTCTGTGTCTGAGGCGTACACCTCAGCGCCGAGTGCCGCAGTTCCACACTTGAGGACCTTGTTGAAGGCGTCCCTCGCGCTAGGACGGGTACCATCGTGATCCCAGAGCGCACGAAAATTCTCAAGGATTTCCTTGAGCGGCCCCTTACCGGACATCACGCATACCAGCTTGCGCGATCACTTCCCGCACAGCGCTCTCCGGGAGAGTGCGTAAGAGATGAGCAAGCAACCCCCGTTGTCCATGAATACCGAAATGATCCAGCAGCGGCCCGTAGCCTTCGTCAGACTTCATGACAGCCGGGGTGGGATGGAAAGAGAGGAGCTTCCTACTGGTTGCATTCATCTCGCGCTTGATAAGGAAGTGCCTGAGCTCTCGCCGTCCGGCATCCCTGGATGTACTCAGCCATTTGCGAGCGCGCCCAATTCGAACTTTCCCTGCCTTGAGCGCTATAAGAACCTCCGGGGCGGCTTTCTCCAACAAGAACTTCGCATGGTTGACGTTGCCGGCGGATGCTCCGGCAGCGCGTGCCACCTCCTGCCGCACATCGATGGACCGAGCTTTCGTCAGATCTGACGGAAGCTTGCTCCTGCCACCGGCCTGCTGATTGCGGCGAGCAGCCTCCCTGAAGTGGACTTCGAGTTCTAGAGCCAGCAGAATCCGGCTGAAGTCATTTAGGTGGCTCGTACGGTGCTGTGCTTGCAGCAGGGCCACGAGGGCTTCATCCTCGCTGAGGGGTTTTCTCAGGCACAGAAGAGCCTCTCGCCCTTGCTGCTTTGCAAGCGTCCAGCGAGCATACCCGTCGAGAATGATTCCTTCTTCGGTAACCGTCAGTGGGTCGGAGAATGCCAATTCTCCGCGATCCGCCAAAGCCGAGAGCTTCTGTACAGCTGGAAGCAGCCCATGGTGTAGCAAACCGGGGTGAGGTCGCAGTTCTCCTACCAAGTGCCAGGAGAATTTGCCCGACGTGATGGGTTCTGCCAGGGAGCAGGAGACGGCACTTTGCATTACCGGCTCCCTTGGATCCGGTCGTGGAGCCAGGCTTCTATCTCGCCTTCAAGCCAGCCGACGGCCCGTGCACCAAGCTTTACGGTTTTTGGGAACGTTCCCTGTAGAACGCCAAGGTAAATGGAACTGCGCGACAGGCCCACACGAGTCTTTACTTGTGGAAGTCGCAGGATCATGCTAAACATCGTTGGTTCTCCTAAACATCTAGAGAACAAATAAATTCAGGGCAGGGCGGAAGACACGGCTGATGGACGAAGCACACAGGCGACATACACAACTCATGGCCAAAGGCCTGGAAAGTGCTACCTTTTCTGCTGAAGAGTTTCCTGTGTGAACTTGTTTACACAGCCAATTGAGGCACCCCACGATGAACCCCAAGCCTAGTAGCGGGGGCCGCGCCAAGCCTGTTACTAAGCACGCCGCTCGCAAAACAAAAGCAACCGGACCGGTCCGCTGGGACTCGCTCCAGCATGAGAACATGGCTGCACAGGCGGAGAATGACCTCAAGCTTGGCTCATGTGACCGCTCATCCGTGGATGCGGCCTTCTACGTTGCAAAGCGTCGTCTCGCAAGTAAAAATCCCGAAGCACACGCGACGTATGCACGTATTGAGTGTGCCCATCTTGTGGAGCTTCTACGGGCGTTGCGGACTGTGTATCGAAAGCACTTAGAAAAATTGGGCTGCCGACCGCTCGACCAGATGTATTGGGTTGTGTTCCGCTTTGGCGTGATGGATTGGGCAATCAGGATGCTTCGCTCGGCAGTCCGGAACTACGTTTTGCTTTCCGACATTAACCGGATGGATTGGGAAGTTCTGTTTGGCCCTCTCACGTTCGTTCCCTTCGGCGAGGAAGAGTATCGCGCCTCTAAAGGCGAGATCGTTCGAGATGGGCCCGAACTCGAAGCAAGCATCAGGCAGCTGCTTCATCGAGACTGCTTCAATGAGATCGTCACGGGGGGACCGTTTGGACGTGATGGACAGGTGTGGCTGGCACACACGATGGCAGTCCCGGCCATGGTGCGTGGTGCAAGTCTCCCACACCTGATAGAGCGAGGACAAGAACGCTGGGACAGGTGCTCCACTTGGACGGAGCCGCTCGGTTGGATGTTCGATGCCGTCCAGGAGGAGCTCATGGCCCAGCGGGATGCGCTACCCGCTGAAGGTCGCCATGCGGAAATATTGTTTCCTCACCTACCGCCCTTTGATCAGATTGTGCACAAGCATTTCGTAAGTCTTCGGCCCGCGAGGCAGGGCTCCGTCGGCCTCGGGAAGGAGGGTTGGTTGGCCCTGACTCGCGACCTTGACGAAAACGGAGTCAAACTTGATTACATGCTCACCCAGACAGCCCAGCAGGTGCTTGCCTCGATCCGCAAAAAGCGGATCAAAATCGCCTCATGGGAGACCGCCTATTTGTCGCCTGCAAGTACCTCGCTAGAGGACGGGAAGCGCCGATCCATTCGTCGCGAGCTGACATTGTTTGTCCACAATGAAGCCAAGCGCGTGGCTCGTCTTTTAAGTAACAGGTAGCAAGTTGCAATACACTCGCGACTAGGCAGTTGGTATGCACTCTTTTGGTGCCACGAAGAGTAGAAAAGATTCGCCTTGCCTTGCGAAGAAATGTGTCCACAGATGTGTCCACGGGTGACACCCCCAAGCAGCTAAGTGTTGATCTGATATGACTTATTTACATTTTTCTACCCTCTGCATCGGGAAAAGCAACCTGCCTCGCCTAGCGCCACAGCCCCAAGTTTTCCCAACTTGCCGGACAGCCTGCTTGGCTAAGTCGCACGGGTACGCCATCCGGGAAAGTCTTGCAATGTGATTTCAACCGGCTTCCCCCACGAGGAAGTCGGGTTAATAGTGCGAAGCAAATACTGAACGGCTACTGCGGAGGCGTACAAGCGCGTAAGAGCAAAAGGATCGGTCGAGAGATGATCAAGCAAAGAGCTCTCGCTGGTCCGAGGAGGCGATATCTGGTCCGCTGGCGAACGGTTCCATAGACGGCTGTGATGGGCGCAGATGTTTCGAATGTGATTCAAGTTTCGGACCCACGATGTGAGCAGCTCCGGACGTGCCAGGCCGTATTTGGCAGCTAGTGTCGTTTGGTCTGCAATCTTCATGTCTCCAAGAAACACAGAAAGCATTCCGAAATCCCAAAGCTCTATGGCGATCCAAATCGGAGGGTACTCCCCCCAATACTTCCGCTTGAAGTGCTTCACATATTCGTCCTTGGACCGACTGAATGTGGAGTCCAAGCGGCCAAGCCATTTCTGGTACTCGTTTTGCCCTGTCTTTGAATCAATGACCTTTGAGAAACGCCCGTGAAGTTGATTCGGGTCGCGGTGTGCCCAGGGATCTCTCGCTCCGAGTAAGAGCGCGATGTCCACCTTCAACGCGACTTCGATTCGTTCCAGAGCATCAAGAAACAACAGACGCAGACGCTTGTCGAAGACGTACAGATCCATGACGTTCTGAAATGCTGTTCCTTGACGGAAGTCATCTTCTACAGCCATCTGACGCTTCCCTGCCGCAGGATCAGGAAGAGGCTTTCCTGAAAGAGGGTGAGCGCTTACATGACTCTTGCGGAATGGATACCAATATCCACTGAGTCGGTAGTAGCCAATTCGCTTCAAACAAGCATGCGCTGCAGCAGCGTCTATGATCTCCATTCCTCTGGAGGAGAGGAGGGTCAGCTGTCCCGCAACGCTTCTGTATGGCTTGGTATAGAGATTTGCCAGGAGCAAGCACCTGAAAATAGAAAACCGGCCCGTACGCTTGCGCGAAGAAGGACCGGCCGTGTTGCTATAAGTATCGGCTGACGAAGCGCCACAGGTCAAGTTAAATCAGCCTGCCCCCACCCTGGGCAGTTCATCCCACCGCGTAGTCCAACGCGACGAACGGTACTCCGCACGCAGTTCCCAGGTCGCGTCCTTCGGCCCGGCGCTCAGGATGCGGATGGTTCCCCGTCCCAGCGTGGCGTTGAGCCGGTCCACCGTTTTCCAGACGCGCTCTCTTCGTTCGCGGTCCAGCTCGCTCCACAAAGCCGGTTGCTGGACCCCTTCGGGCAGCAGCTCCGTAATCATCACGCCGCATTTCGCGTAACGGAAGCCGTTGCGGAAGAGACGTTCGCCCAGGCGCAACGCGAGAGTGACCACTTCGCCGGTGTCGTTCGTCGTGGTCGGGAACCGGGCCGAAGCGCCGTTCGAGTAGAACGGATCGTTGTTGAAGGTGTTGGTGTGCATGAAGACGAACAGGTTGTCGGCGGCCACCTTGTAGAGGTACACCTTCTCCGCTGCGCGGGTGGCGTAGCTGGCCAGCACTTCACGCATTTCCAGTCAGGTCGTGACCGGGTTTCCAAAACTCCGGGTGACCGCGATCCCCTTCCGCGTCGGCTCCACCAATTCCAAGGGCATGCAGGAGACCCCGCGCAATTCGTACACCGTGCGGCCGCCCGTCACGGTTATCAACGCCCGCGCATCGTCCGGTTCGAGCGCGGCCAAGTCCGCGGACGTCTGGACTCCCAGCTTCATGAGCTTGACGGCCGAGGCTCTACCGATGCCCCAGACCTCTTCCACCGGCACCGTGGGCAGCAGCTCCCGACGAACGGACTCGGAACGCAGGTCGCAGACGCCGACGTACTGCGGCCGTTTCTTCGCGATGGACTTGGCGACCTTCGCCAGTGTCTTTGTCGGTGCGATTCAAACACACGTTGGGATGCCCACCCAGCGGCGGACGCGCTCCCGCAGGGCTCGCGCCAGCGGCTCCACTTCCCTGCTGTTGAACTCACCCAGGTTTAGAAAACTCTCTTCGATAGAGTACGTCTCCACCGTCGGCACCATGGAATGCAGCGAGTCTCCCACACGCCGGGACAGGTCACCGTACAACGCATCGTTTGAGCTGAGACTGTTCTTTTCTCGCGCCGGATGATGTTCCGAACTTTAAACTCGGGGTTACCCATGCGTATCCAGGCATTCGCCTCGTTTGAACGACTTATCGCATTTCCACCTTTATCGGAGGGCACGATAACGGGTTTGTCTTCCAGGTCTGGACGAAAGACATGCTCGCAAAAGACGCAGAAGTCGTTGCAGTCGATCAGGCCAAAGACTTCGCTCACCGGCTTACCGCAGGGTGTGGATGGCGTGCTTCACTACGCCAAACACATGCACTTCCTCACCGACCGACACGCACAGGGGCTGGTACTTCGGGTTGGCCGGGTCCAGGCAGACGCAATCCGGTCCACGGCGCAGCCGCTTTACCGCGTATTCACCCTTGACGGCGACCACGACAACCGAACCGTTGACCGGCCTCGCCGCCCGGTCCACCATAAGGAGATGGCCGTTCAGAATGTCAGCATCCCGCATGCTATCGCCATTCACGCGCATCATGAACGTCGCAGCCTTGTTCTCGACCAGATATTCCGTCAAGTCAGATTCAGTTAAGGTAATCCTCTGCCGGGCTCGGGAAGCCGCAAGCACATTTCCATCGAAGTACGGTAAGACCAATGGCCAGCTTGCGGCCCATTCAACAAGTTCCAAGCTCATGCAGTCTGCCCTCTTTCGAGGTATAACAGGGATGGCGAAGAAAAAGCGAATACGCTTTAGGTTTTCATCCTCTGAATGTCCTGAGCGGTCAACCTGGCAAGCACAGGTGCGAGGATAACGCCCGGATGAGCGACGACCTGATACAGACCTTCACCGCCCTCTACAAACCCTGCACGGGGCCGCCCATTCGAGAACATGGGCCCCTTACCAACGGCTCCGTGTTGGAATTCCAAGTTCTTTGGCGCATTGAAGGATGTTCCGACAATGGTCTCCACCCGCTGGCGCATTGCTAAGAAGTCATCCTGTTCACATCCTTGGGAATTATCTTCGACTACTAAGACATTGCCGTTGGCTGCCTGACGAATCTCCAACTGCGGCCAAGACAGAGTGTGTTTTACGAAAGGGATGGACACCAGTAGCGAAGGAGGACCACAGGAGACGCTTCCACATAGGATTTGATACCTATGCTCTCCAACAGCCGATTCGTCCCAGTCCCTGCGGTGAGAATAATCAGATCAAAATGTAGTAGCTGCCCATCAACCCACAAGCCAGTGACGCGCGATCCTGACATTTCGATGCGGTCCACCGACGCACCATAATGCAAGGCTGCTGTCGTCCGACGCAGGAACGCCTTTCCGAGAGCAGCTGGGTCGAGAGCGATGTCGCGCGGCGAGAAGACGGCAAGATCCGGTGCTCGCTTCAGTCGTGGCTCCCTCGTCGAGATCGCCTCTCTGTCAAGCAACTTGAATTCTGAGAGGTCTCCAAATCGTCGAGCGAGCGCTTCGGTTTCTATCTGGCTATTTCTCCAGACCAGAGACCCACGCCTCACGAGAGCTTCTAGTTCAGGCATTTCTCCAAGAAGCCTCTCGTATTCTTCAAGCCCGCGCATCCTCAAACCATAGATTTCAGTATCGGTTGGGTCTCCGTTGATAGCGTTGATCCATCCAAAAGCGTTCTGCGTAACACCCTGAGCTGGACCATGGTTCTGCTCATTGCCAACCTTCGGATTTGGCCTCGTACATCTCCATCTCTTCCGACCCGAATGGACGCAGGAGATCGAGCGGCAACCGTTCCGTCTCTTCTCTATCCAGCCAGCGGTCCTAGTTCCTCGCGTGGAGGATGACCGGCATACGCGGGTGGACCCGGCTTATGTGGAATTGAATTTGTCAAGAGCTTTCCTGAAGGTGGAGCTCTGGCCCGGCTGTACAGCCGGGCCAGAGCTCCGGACGAGGACAGGGCATGCGGCAGGCTGTGATGACGCCGGTTCTATCGTCGGGGAGACCTCGATCAGCAGTTTGAGTGCAGCCTGATCACCTTCCAGGGCTTTCCGCTCGGTTTCAGTGAAAGGGATTTGTTCCAGCAGATGCTGATTGTGCGTGTTGGCTTTAAGCGCCTGTGCACGTGTGGAGTCCCCTGGAACGTAGAAGTCGCAGCGCTGACAGGCCATGCGGTGCTGGCACTGTGCCCAGTAAGGGTTGGAGCAGAAGCCATGGCCAAGATGGACGAACTTGTAGGCTTCACCCCTGCCGGCCGCGTCGCTTTCGATGGCAGCACGATCGAGCAGTACCTGGACGACTGCCACGTTGCGTTCGAAGTACCGGGCGTCCACATAAGCCTGTGTCAGCTTGTCGGGCGAGACCGTGGCATACCACTGCGTTGACGCGAGGCCTCGGTGCCCAGCCACTCTTTCAAGGCCAGCAGCGACATGGGCTCCTTTGCGTTGTAGAGCTGCGCCGCGATGGTGGAACGGGCGCGATGGCATGTGATCGGTCCACGAGTGTCGGTGCCCGGAACTCCTGCCTTGCGGCACAGCATCGGGATCAGGGTT
>CAXTRN010000008.1:0-25034 GCA_964246645.1 uncultured Acidobacteriaceae bacterium | reverse complement strand
ACGAGTGTCGGTGCCCGGAACTCCTGCCTTGCGGCACAGCATCGGGATCAGGGTTAGATCGTCTCGCGTACGGCACCGTGTACAGGCGTGGTGTAAGCGCCACTGGTCTTGTTCGCCGGAACATCGAGCAGACAGACTGAGGCATCTTCCTTGCTCGATTCGTTGATTCCGCGTGTCTGCGCCGAACGCAGTCGATGCGCAGCCGGGCAATCTCGTCCGGTCTCAGACCGGCGAACAGCCACACCATGGCTAGAGCTCTCCTCATGATCAGGGCGGTAGCGTGGCAAGGACGCCCTGCCAAGTCTGTTGTTGCTGATCGGCAGATCGGCCTGCTCAAGGTTCAGCCCGGCCCAGAGGAGTTTCGCCTACACATCTTCGGCGATGATACGCGAGTTCGGCGAACGCAGCAGCGCGAGCGAACGCGGGAAGCGGAAGGTCAGCCGCGGATCGAAGCGACGTGGAGCGAGTTCCCACAGGAACAGGTCGGTGAAGAAGCAGCGCACTCAGATGGCCGAGTCTGGATGACACGCTCAGCAGACGGTCCGGATAGTTTCTTTGCCGGTCATCGATGACTCACTGACACGCAAGACTCCGGTGGCTGCCACGTATTCCGCGGCAAGCTGGCGAGTCCACTGGTCCGGCCGGGATACCTCGGGATGCTTCGCTCTAACCAGCGCCCCGCAACGAGGAGGCGGCAGCGCACGCTCCGCTTCGTGCTTGGTCGTAACGTCGAGGTCTCGTACAGCGCGTGCACCATGACAGCCACACCGGATCGATGCTGCTGAAGTCGACGCACCGCCGCCTTGAAGAGGCATGGGGAGCAAGAGGAGAAGACAGGATGCCAAGCGCGACGAAGGCATGGGACAGCATGAAGGTCGCATGCTTTAAGCCATAGGCGCATTCCTGATTACGTAGATGTTCCAGGAAGCCGCTTGTCAGGGCCGCAAGTTCAGCGCTCCCGTTGACCAGGAACAGTTCGCATAAAGAGTTCTGCACCTCCAGGTGGAAGTACCCCGTGTAGCCGAGCCGTTTCAGTTCCGTTGGCACCCTGCCCATCGAGCGGCTCACTGCTTCGCGGCCGAAGATCTTGCTCGCCAGCGAACGACGTCGCAGGATACGGCACTCCTCGTTGCGGAGACCGGGCAGATCGACCGCACAGAGCAGCGCTGCCAAGGCAAGCACATGCTGCAGCGTATAGGCCGTGGTCTGCGTCCCTTTACAGCGACGGTTAGACACTTGTCCAGCTCTCCTCCTTCCAGGCCCAGAACACAGTCCCGGTCTCGTGCATCTCCACCACCAGATGCCGCAGCAGGGAGTGCTGCGACTGCTGTACCTCCGTCAAGCGAAGACAAGCCTTTAGCGGTTCCAGAAGCCAGGCAAGCGGGTCGCCGAGACGCACATGCAGTGACTCTCCCGCAGCCACGGCGGCGATGCTTTCCCGCTCCCGCACATCGAACTCAGGTGTTCGGTCGAAGCGGCTCACATCGAACCGAACGGAGGAACTCGCATGATTGTGCGGCTCAGGCGTCAGTCCTCCGTTCCTAACCCGGGGTACCGGAGCGCAGGAAGGCTGCCCATGGTTCTCCCAAGAGCTTCCGAGAGATCGTGTGCGCTCAGGTGGATGTAGATCAACGTGGATTGCAGCACGCGATGACCGGCAAGCGCTGCGATATGATGTAGATGTATATCCAGCCCCGCCCGGGCCAGGTCCGTCAGGCGCAGGTGTCGCATGGTGTGCGTTATCAGGCGCGGCAGTTCGCTGCGGAACGCCATGCCTTCGACCACCTTGGTCCAGGTGTAGGAAGTGATCGGCATCCTGCGGTTCCTTGGAGATTCCGAAAGAAACACCGTGTCGGGATCGCAACGCATCGTTCGCCGTCGATTGAGGTACCGGTGCAGCAGGGCCGAAGTCGCGGAGGAGTAAGGCACAACCTTGCCGCCGCGGTTCTTTGTCGTCTCCGCTCGAACGGTCAGCAGCTTCCACGCGAATCGAAGTAGCTGACTGCAATCGAACACAGCTCTTCCCGCCGCAAGGCACCGTCATAGGCCAGCGCCAGCATCGCTCGGTCGCGGATACAGTACCCTGCCGTCATGCGAAGCAGCCGTTCCCACTCCTCATCGGTTGGAATCCACGGCAGCTTGCGCACTCTTCGGATCGGACCGGCCGCACGAAAGACCATCGCCCCGTAACAGCGGAAAGCACCGCCGCGAGACACTGGATTCTGCTCGCGCACGCCTTCCTCGACCAGGTATTCGAAGAAAAGCCGCAGGGCTGTCACTCTTTGGATCAGAGTGGCGTTCGCCAGCCCCTTGCTCTGGACTCATTGATCCAGCCGGCAACGTCGGGCCGCGTACTCGATTCGCAGTCAAGACCTCCCAGGAATGCAGCGTACCCCTCGACGGCTCGGGCGTACGCATCGAGTGAATTGGGCGCTAGGCCGAACTGCTCCCGCATCGTCAGCACGCACGCGCATGGGTCACTCCAGCCAGGTGACGATGTCGGTCGAGATCGAAACGAAGAGGCATAGCCACCTCGTTTGCGCGTTTGCGCAACCTTTCTACACCCGGACCAAGCTCAACAACAAAGAACAGCTAAGCTCCATTCCACTTAACTATGGCCATCAACTCGATCGCCTCTGTCGTCACGATGGCAAACGACTGAAGCCAGTGCCCTTCCCGGCCTTCCAGGCGTCCCACAAGCCTGCACGCGTCCACTGCGCTTCCTGCGCCGCACCATCAGCTTTTTTTCCATATAGACTTTGTACACGCGCTTCACGTTGACCTTCTGGCTGTGCCGGCTCAGCAGCGCATGCAGCCGCCGATAGCCGTACCGAGGCTTCTGTCTCGCCAGCTTTTGCCAACTCTCCGCGCAATTCAACGTTCCGATCCGGACGAGGCTCATACTGGTAGCTCGACCACTCTACGTCCAAAAGCTTGCAGCCCGTGCGTTCGCTCAAACAGAACTAGGCTGACATAAACGCCACTTCCTTAAACTGTAGGCCGGGGTCCCCGCAGACAGTTTTTCCGTCCTTGGGGCGAAAGCGCCACCCGCTTTCGGATCACGGCTTTCAGCGCCTTGCCATGCAGGCTTACCTCCGCAAACGAGCAGATTGAGGCGGCGGTTCTCGTCTCCATCGTCTTTAGCCGCTGCGCTTCGCTTACGTCCATGCCATGCTTTTGCTTCCAGCCGTGGGACGTCGCCGCGTTGATCTCGTACTCCCGACACAGATCCGCCTTCAACCCAGCCTTACTCTGTTTCAAGATGCCGATGATCTGCTCTTTGCTGTAAGGCTCTTCATCATGGTTTCCGTCAATCGGCTCAAGCCGTATGTAAGCTCCGCGTGAGCGGAGTCGGACCACACTAACGCACGTGGCTTGGAAACCCGATTCCTGCGAGTCTCGCCAAACTTTCCAGGCAACAGGACCTAAAGTTTTTCCGCCTTCAGCCGATATAAGACTCAGCGCGTAGTTAGAGGAGTCTTATAGTGGGGCGTCGTTTCTTCAAATGCATGTTCGCTGCAATCCTGTCATTTATGCTGGTCTGCAGCTCAGGATGCGGTTCGAATGCTCTTAAATTTTCACAATCGGCGAGTTCTCCCTCACCGTCAGCTGCTCTATCAAACTCTTCTGTAGTATTCGGATCCGTTATGCTCGGAGCATCTGGTCCTACTCAAAAGGTAGTGCTTTCTAATACCGGCAACGGAGTTTTAGATATCTCCGGCATCGTGTTGAGCGGTACCAACCCGAACAGCTTCAGTGAGTCAAACACCTGCTCGGCAACTGTAAGCGCTGGCACGAATTGCACGATCCTTATCAGTTTCAACCCACTCGCGCCGGGTTCTTACTCTGGAGCAATCACCATAACTGATAATGCATCTCCCTCGATTCAGACCATCGCTCTGACCGGCAACACTCCAGTTGTCACGGTAAGCCTGAGCCCAGAGACCGCAAAGTTAGCTAGTGGCCAGACGACTCGACTGAGTGCAGTAGTAGTAGATGCAGCTAACAGCGCAGTGACGTGGTCGCTTTCGCCAGCAGGGGTAGGATCGATCAGTTCTTCAGGCCTGTACACGGCGCCATCCACGATAGCTACACCGCAATCTGTGAAAGTCACCGCGGTCAGTCAAGCGGACGTAACCGCCTATTCGTCGGCAACTATTACCCTTGTGCCTTCGATTAACGTAACGGTTAGTCCAGCTACACAAGCATTGAATAACGGACAATCTACGCTGTTTACAGCAACGGTCGGAAATGCTGAAGACTCTTCAGTGACTTGGGGCGCGCGCCTTGGTTCCATTACTCCAGAGGGTCTCTATACGGCTCCATCGAATACGGGCAGCAGCACGCTCACCGACACGATTACGGCTACCTCGATTCTTGATCCCACAAAATCCGCGACCGCAGCGGTCACCGTATCCTCCAACTTGGTTGGCTGGTGGCCTCTCGATGAAGGAAAGGGATTGGTCGCCCATGACCTTTCCGGGCAGGGAAACAACGGCACCTGGCAAGGTGTTCCCAGTTTTCACGGCACATACTATACGGCAGGAATGATCAATTCCTATGCAGGATACTTTGATGGCAGCGACAACCAGGTGACCATCGGAACGCAGCCTGTCTATGGGTTTACGGGACCGTTCACGGTTTCAGCGTGGGTCAACACCGTCGCCAAAGGCACCATACTCTCTATGCAAAACGGGGGCGCCAATGGCTACAATCTTGCGCTCGCCTATGGTGTCATCCGCTTTTGCGTCTACAACGCGGTCGAGCAATGCGTTGCCGGTGGGCATTATCCGTTGAGCAGCCCTGCATGGACATACTTTACGGCAGTGTTCGACGGGGCAAACATCTCTGTTTATGCGAATGGAGTTCTTCTTGCATCTTCTCCCGCCGCGGCTCCCACTGCGTCGACTGGCCCTCTGGCCTTCGGTGTAACACAAAGAGGCGGCGACTATGCGGACCTCATCGGCTCCATGGCTGATATCCGAATCTATAACCGCGCCCTTTCCCCTAAGGAAATCGCCTCGCAGCATAACGTAGATGTTGGCACCCCGAGTGTTCCCACAAACGTTCAGGCCTACCCCGGAAGTGGTCAGATGGGTCTCTCGTGGGACGCTCCAACTCAAGGAGCAGCTGTTACAGATTACGTCATCAATTACCGCCAAAGCGGTACGGCCTCTTGGATGGCGTTCCCTCACAACCCATCCGTCGTCAATGCGCAAGTAGTGACAGGTCTCGTGAATGGAACCAGCTATGAGTTCGAGGTGATCGCTATCAATGTCGCAGGTGTGGGTCTGCCGAGCAACATTCTTACGGCGGTACCGACAGCAACACCTCCAGCGATAACTGTAAGCGTTACGCCCAATACCAGTACAACGATAGCTGGAAGTGAAGTGCTGTTTACAGCAACGGTCGGAAATGCTGAAGACTCTTCAGTGACTTGGGGCGCGCGCCTTGGTTCCATTACTCCAGAGGGTCTCTATACGGCTCCATCGAATACGGGCAGCAGCACGCTCACCGACACGATTACGGCTACCTCGATTCTTGATCCCACAAAATCCGCGACCGCAGCGGTCACCGTATCCTCCAACTTGGTTGGCTGGTGGCCTCTCGATGAAGGAAAGGGATTGGTCGCCCATGACCTTTCCGGGCAGGGAAACAACGGCACCTGGCAAGGTGTTCCCAGTTTTCACGGCACATACTATACGGCAGGAATGATCAATTCCTATGCAGGATACTTTGATGGCAGCGACAACCAGGTGACCATCGGAACGCAGCCTGTCTATGGGTTTACGGGACCGTTCACGGTTTCAGCGTGGGTCAACACCGTCGCCAAAGGCACCATACTCTCTATGCAAAACGGGGGCGCCAATGGCTACAATCTTGCGCTCGCCTATGGTGTCATCCGCTTTTGCGTCTACAACGCGGTCGAGCAATGCGTTGCCGGTGGGCATTATCCGTTGAGCAGCCCTGCATGGACATACTTTACGGCAGTGTTCGACGGGGCAAACATCTCTGTTTATGCGAATGGAGTTCTTCTTGCATCTTCTCCCGCCGCGGCTCCCACTGCGTCGACTGGCCCTCTGGCCTTCGGTGTAACACAAAGAGGCGGCGACTATGCGGACCTCATCGGCTCCATGGCTGATATCCGAATCTATAACCGCGCCCTTTCCCCTAAGGAAATCGCCTCGCAGCATAACGTAGATGTTGGCACCCCGAGTGTTCCCACAAACGTTCAGGCCTACCCCGGAAGTGGTCAGATGGGTCTCTCGTGGGACGCTCCAACTCAAGGAGCAGCTGTTACAGATTACGTCATCAATTACCGCCAAAGCGGTACGGCCTCTTGGATGGCGTTCCCTCACAACCCATCCGTCGTCAATGCGCAAGTAGTGACAGGTCTCGTGAATGGAACCAGCTATGAGTTCGAGGTGATCGCTGTGAGTATTATCGGCGACGGTGTGGCGAGCAGTATCGTAATTGCTTCACCTGTTTCAACTGCGGGCGACGCCTCTGTGGGAGTCTCGGCCGCTGGCTCGTCTGTGATTACATCTGACGATGATGAATTTGTGGGACCCTTTTCCTCGTGGCTCAATTTGAAAAGCGACTTCGGTGCCGTTGGCGATGGCGTCACAGATGACACTATCGCTTTGCAATCCGCCCTTAATGCACTCCAAGCGGCGTCCGCCCACTCAAGCGTACTCTATATACCTTCGGGGACGTATAAGATCACCTCGGGATTGAGTTACATCTCAACGAACTGTGCTACCTACTGCACGGGAAAAAGCGTTATAGGTGAAAACCCGACGAACACGGTTTTACAGTGGCAGGGAAATGCCTCCAGCGGCCCGATGTTAACGTTAGACGGCATTAACCGAATGCAATTTGATCGGCTTACGCTGGATGGAGCAGGTGCGCAAATCACGCTTATCAACGAGACGATGCATCAAGGTTGCTGTTATGACGGCTCGAACGAGTATACGGACGATGTGTTCGAAAATGCCGCTATCGGTCTGCAAGCAGGCGACAATATTGCAGGGTGCTGCTCCGCCGAGACCAAGGTCGACCGTGATACGTTCGCAAATCTAACGATGGCGGGGATCAGTCTAGAAGACTGGAATGCTGTCGATTGGTATGTCCGATACTCCACGTTTGAGCATGACAACTATGGCGTTACGAATTTATTTGGGGAAGGTGGCGCTATGCATCTGGACCACAATCTTTTCGAATATAACAACGTAGATGCAATGTGGGGCAACGGCTCGACTCAGTCCTACACTTATAATACTTCCTACCACTCGGGAACTTTCCTGTCAGGAAGCCCCTTTGGCAATTCCAGTGTTCTTATTGGAAACACGATCCTTTCGCCGCAGTATACAGCTATTTCGATGCCTAGTATTGGCCCTTTAACTCTGATCAACAACACAATCGAGGGTTCCATCACAGCAGTGCAGGGCGGCCAGGCAATCCGTCTTCCCAGCGGTGCCATCTCGAATCCGAACTCCTACCTCATGTCCATGGGCAATACTTATGTTTCAAACACCCCGTTTTCTGTTCAGAACGTGGTACACGGCATCAATGAAGTAGGCGGGGGCCTTACCTCCGTCGACGACAGGGTCGTTTCTCCTTTAAGCCTCAAAGAGGCTGTCCCGATGATGCCGGGGCCTCTCCCAAACCACAACCGTAAGATTTATGAAGTGTCTCAGGGAGCGTCTGGTGAGACAATCCAGCGGACCATCAATCAGGCGATAGCGGAAAATAGCGGCACTCGGCCGGTAATTCACATTCCATGGGGACAATATTCCGTCGACTCAACCATCACGATTGCCGGTAGTAGTGATGTGCAGATTATTGGCGACAATATGCAAACGATTATCAACTGGACGGGAGCAACATTGTCCCCAGTCTTCGCGCTTCTTCCGCCAAGCCACATAGCTATGCGCAATTTGACAATCAACGCCGGTTCATCTTCTACAGGCATTCTGGTTGAGGGGTACGATCAGCCTGGTGATCGTATCTATACAAACTTCTCATCCGAGGTTAACGCCGGCTCTGCTCATAATCTCTTGGTTAACGGTTTTGATAATACCGTCGTTCAGATGGACGACTTTGGCCATGGTGGTCTTTCTAATCCTTCCAGCGCGAGTGTCCTGGTTGTCGGTGGACCCCTGTCGAAGGCAGGCAAAGCGAGTCCTGGTTATACGGGCCTTTTCATGGGGTCCTCGTGCTGCAATGCTGGCCCGTCATACCGCGTGGAGAATGGGGGAACGATGGTCCTTACGGGATTTTGGTATGAACAAGGTGGTACCCAATGGCTCGACCTCGACAGAGCCTCAGGAAACTTTGTCGCGTACGAGGACGTTATATCCGTTGGATTCTCAACCAGCTCTGTACCTGCTTTCACCGCCAACGGATTTACGGGCACTCTCACAGTCTTAAACAGTGCTATCGCGAATAGTAACGTGAATCTTGCCGGGTCCACTCCGGCTGACATCCTTCTGCTCGGTGACACCTTTAATTTACTGCCTTCTTCTCCGGCCATCGCAGATACAAATACAAATCCCGAGACTCAGGCGGCTACAATTGATTCTATATGGACATATGAGAGCACGGCATATACAGTTGCCGATGAAATTTCTCCGGGTACGCCCCGCAACGCGCTTATTCAGAAATCCCTTGCTCAGCTTGCAAACTTCAAAGATCCTCCTATTGGAGATCTTCCGAGTACGAACGAGGATGTTCGGCTGATGGACGTTATAGTCAATAATGGAATCAACACCTTCGACTTTGAGTCTGTGGCCTCAGGCGACTCGCCAGCCACTCAAGTCTCTTCGGCAGCTACGAACACCAACTCTGGTAACGCGGCAACTGTCTCACGACCTACCAGCCCGTGGTGCAAGCAAATCAACGGGCACCAAGCTAAGCACAACAGTTCTGGTGTTATTGACTCTGAAACCACCGAAGCTCGTGGGTCGCTGCATACAATTATCCCGTCATGTCAATGAGTGTAGCGCAGCAGCTACCAAGCTCGAACACATAATATGGTAAGGCGGTAGAAGTCACCAAGTTGTTGGAGTATCTGGCCTGCTCTAAGAGTGAGAGCTTCCGCGTAGCTCGAGAATCAGGGTTTGGTTAACGTTTTGCTATCGGCCAGCTGCACAGAGAAAAGGAATGTTATCGTTCTGCGATGACGAGAGGACAAACCAACGCCATCCAAGCGCAGTTTGGATGCTGAAGGGAAACTCGAAAGTACCCGCAGCTACAGCGAGGCCGCACTCACAACAAACCTGTATTTTGCCTGACTCTAGCCTCTGCCCCAAGCTCCGGCCCCAATCTTCTTCGATGTAGATTGGGCCCGCTGGTCTTCCTCACTACGCTGCTGGACGCCGCGGTAAACTGCGACACAAGTTCCGCAGCCCAGAAAGATTGCCAGCTTCATATCGTGTTCGCTCTCTTGTCCTTAGCATCTGCATAAACCTTAATGGACAGAGATGCGGACCCTCCACGAAGGGCAGGCGGCTACGTTATAGGTGCGGGTGATTGTCGGCTTGGCGTTCGGTGAACATGCAAGCATACACTTCGCAAATTCGGCAGCGATCAAGGGAGTAGGCGGCAGACACGGTTTAGCATTAATTTTGATTATTGCTAGCAAGTTGAACACCGAGTGGCGAGAGGGAAACAGGTTTCCGCCGAAACCGAACCTCGCCCGAACGTAACGCGAGCGAGTGTTGTGGCCTTACACGAAGGTGTCAGCACGTCAGTCCACAAGCGTCTGTACTCGCGGTCGCTTTTGTGGAACTAAGGCTGGTGCAATGGCTAGAGACAGTTTTTTGCACACCGTTGTTCGTTAGATCGCTTCCTGTAGTTTAGTTCGCATGTACTTGGTTTGCGCTCGTCCTGACACCTCCTCGAATCACATTTGTCGTTTGCGGACTTCTTTGGGGTTCCGAACCAGATCCGCTGAGACCGGCGACGACGACGCATGCGTATCGGAACGGAGCAGATCCGTACCCAACAGCTACGCGGATGAGCTAACAACGGTGCTGGGTGAATCGAGCAGAGGGCGGTTCCAGCCGCAGCGCAGCCGCCTGACCTCGTACTCCATCATCGAGATGTCACAATTTTGGATGCCGGCGACCCTCATGGGATCTTAACGGCCTGTAGTACTACCGGTTGCGATCCTGGGTTTTCCGGGCTGCAGATGATGGGCGCAACCCTGGAGCGGAGAGAAGATCATCCGTTCAGTACCAGACTATTGAGTTTCTCTGCATTCAGCAGGTGACTAGCACATCAGGCTTGCCAACCGAGATGCTCAACAGACGATGAATTCGAATTTTCCGAAGTGTCTTTTCGAAGTTCCTTAGACAAAATAGCTACTGCTTGTTCAGCAGTAGCGCGAACATCCTGAGCATCCACACCGAGTATCTGCGCGATCACTGCTGGAGCTAGGTCTTCGAGATACACTAAGCTCAGCATCACCCGCTGCTTAGCCTCAAGGTTCTCGATAGCTCTTGCCAGAGCGTCAACGGGCGAGCTGAGTAAAATCTCTGGGGTGGGGTCCGATGTTTGTAGATTTAACAATGCCTTAAAGAACTCAACGGTGGCCATGACTCCAGACTGCCGTATGATTCACAGGTCGTAAATAACACCTCCGATCTATTCACCACATCAACATGCAATTACAGAAGTAATCCTACCTCGACCTGGACATCGCATTAAAGTCGGTTGCAAGTACCACTTTCGCGGCATTTGCGTGGTGGCTCTTCATCAATAATCTAAGTGGTCAGTAGAAGCTAGAAGTCGAAAGAAGGTATAAGGGATGTATTCTGCAATTGACGGTGCGGATAGGAGTCCGATGTACATGCTCGACAATGTAAATAAACTTCCTGTAAACAAAGCTTGCTCCGCACAGCCTTCGCAGGAGACTTTAGCCACGTCTAGCAGCGCAGAAGACACGGTGCATTTGAGCGCAGAAATGCAGATGGCTCCAGAGCTCACTGGTGCAGTGAAACGCTCCCCGTCGGTTGTTGATTCCGGGCGTCTGGCAGATCTGAAAAATAGGATTTCACAAGGTTCCTATCAGGTTTCGTCCGCGGACGTTGCTGAAGCCATGCTGCGGGAGGGAGTCTTCGATGACTTGGTAGACCGTTGATTACAATCTCGCCACCAGTATGCACCCGGCCGTGCAGGATGTCGGTTCGTACACAATCGCTTTACGGCGGTCAAGCGTTGGTTCACGGCCTGGCTGCCAGCTTCAGCTAACAAGAACATCTCTCCACGAACCATCGAGCAAAGCGCCACTATGTGCAAATACATACTCTTCGGCGGATCTACTGATGCTTCAAACCATACCTTGGAACGACTTCAATGCAGCCCAAGCGGGTTAGAAGCCGGTGTTATGGATTCCATTGGCCTCCATATATCAGGTGAGCCGAGAAGCAATGCGGTTTTCGTTCGCGAACTTTGAATTGCTTTTTGCCAGGCATCGACGGTTAATGTACGGCTCTGGCGCTACTCGTTGGTGACGAGCCAGTTGTGCCCATGATAATTCCCCTTGTCATGCGGAAAGAATTGGCTGGACTGACGGGCTTCTCCACAGTACGCTCCTTACGGTAGGAAATATTCCTACCGCAGGGAGACGCCATGGCCGTGTCCATCGAGAAGATCAGTATCGCCCTTCCACCCGAAATGGTCGCCCAGGTCCGCCAAGCGGGCGAGACCGGCGAGTACGCGTCGTCCAGCGAAGTTGTTCGCGATGCCCTGCGCGACTGGACCTACAAACGTCGGCTGCAGCAGAAGGGCCTGGAGGAGTTGCGGGAGTTCTGGCTTGAGGTCCGCAAGAATGACACGCCCGGTGTCCCGGCTAAGGACGTATTGGATTGGCCGGAGCGCATGTACCACGCGATTGCCGATGCGACGGGTGCGACCAAGTCGATGTGGCTAGAACTTTCACCCTACATAGAGCGGAATGTTAAAGAGATCGGCGACTGGATTGCCCAGGACAATCCAACTCGGGCAGTTAGCTTTATCCAGGAGATCCGAGAGGAACTTCGCCGGATCGGCGAGGATGCGCGCCTGGCCGTGGTCGGTCGCTATTTGATTCTCTCCGGGTCGCCGGCGACGTAGTTCGCATTGAGCGTATGGTCTTCGGTGGCCAGGACTCATGTGAGGGCTGGAACCTACGCAATCTGCATACATAGAACTGAACCCCGTTCAAGCATCGCTACTGTTCACGGAACGTGAACAGCGCAAACCCATGAATAGATACGAGGAGGCATGCTGCCGATTCCCTGCCCTGCGTCATCACAGCGCGTCCTGACTGCACGCTGGGCATGATATTTGATCTGAATGGCTGAACGACTCTCCCGGCAAGCGCTCTACGACCTGGTCTGGTCCGAGCCTATGAGGCCCCTTGCTGCCCGGTTCGGGATCTCCGATATCGCGCCGAAAAAGACCTCCGCAAAGGCAAACACCCTAACTCCTGATCGCGGATACTGGGCGAAGAAGGAAGTCGGCAAGGACGTGACTCCTGCACCTCTTCCGAACGCTCACTAGAGATGGGCAAGAACATTTTGTAGCTGCTGGCGCCAAACTGGTACGAAGAACGGCAAGCCGAGCGGAAGGAGCCCCTGACCACGCCTCCGGAGTTCGCCATACCGCTCACGGCCGTACACGAGCGCATAGAAAGAACATCGGCAAGGTGGCGGTGCCGCGTGAAGTCCGGAGCTGGCAGCTTGCCATTGAACGTCTCCTTGCGAACGACGAGAAGCGTCGTGAGAAGCAGCGCACGAGTGCCTACCCAAGCTCTTGGGACAACCCCCCGTTTGAATCGCCCTTTGAGCCAAGGCAGTTGCAGATTTTCAACAGCTTGGGATTCGTCCTGGCGAAGCTGCATGGCCGGCTCTGCATGAGCAGCGATGGCCGGAGCGTCAGGTTCTCCATCCATTAACAGCAGGTCTCGATCAGCTTGGAGAAGCCAAGTGTTAAGCGCGTCGGCGTTTGACTGCTTCCGCTTTGGCGAAATCACCAGAGGAGCGCCTTCAGCTCTCCATTCTCAAGAGCGGCGGGTTGGGTGAGGTGAACGCGACCTGGCAGGATGATAAACCGGAAACTTGAGACTCGCCTTGCCGAGATCGCTGTCAACCTTGGGCTGGCCGCCAAGGTTGAGTATCGCGAGCGTGCGGGTTGGGATTACGAATGGCGGGTGAAGCGCAAGGCTGAACTCGAAGCGGAGGAGCGGCAACGCAAGCTGGAGTCCGAACGGGTCGAAAGGAACGGCGCGAAAAGCTGGAGCAGGCCAGGGTTGATCGCTTGCTGAGAGATGCAAGGGCGCTTGAGCAGGCAAACCTTACCAGGAGTTACATCGCCGCAATTCGAGCAGCGCAGATCCATCGTGAGAATGCATCAAGTGAGCAGTGGAGCGCTGGGCCGAATGGGCACATGCTCAGGCTGAACGCATCGATCCGGCTCTAGAAGGCAAGTATCTAGCGGCCATGCACGACACCGAGAACAGCTAAACCTCTTGCAGCTTTGGCCGGCTGCCCCATGGACGACTGTTCTCCTTTTGAGTACAGCTGTTCTCGCAATGAGAACAGCAGGATTCGGTATTTAAGCAGGTTTTCTTTCTTGCCGCGTTCTAATTCGGAGAGGTGCTCGCGCGTCGTTTCAGTATGGCCGGCGAGCATGGATTGGTCCATCCGCGCGAAACACGCAACACACGGATACACTGGCCCACACGCACGCAGATATTGAAATATAGCGATGGTAGTGCTGTTCGCTTCGGGCATTGGATCTATGCGGATTCAACATCAATCACGAGAGGAGATCGGAAATATGATCGATGGCAAGCAAGAGTTAAATTACTAGGAAAACCAAAACTCATGGAATCTGCTCACCGCCTAGAGTCTGTTATGGCTTTTGCACCTGAGTAAAGTTTTTGCTGGGCAGTCCTTGACTGCCCAGCATGGAGTGATGGGCGAGGTTGTATTGGACCGTTGTTTCTGATGAAGAGTGGCAGTTTGCTCTGCCGTACTTGTTGTTGAGCCAGGAAGGAAGCCGGGCGAGAAGCCGACCCAAGCGGAGTGGCAAATCTCAGCAGAACGATGTATCGGAGCACTCGGCTTCAAGCAGCATCAGTATGTAATTGTCGCCCACGAGGACAAGGAACATTTCCACGTCATGTTAAATCGAGTGCATCCTGAGACGCTGAAAGCCCACAATCCACGCCTCTCATTGCTAACGCTGCATAGTAGCGCGCGAGCTGGAGCATGAATTCGGATGGTCGGAAACACCCGGTCTTTTCCGCTGAGATAGCGACCGGAACGAAGCTGTCCGAATCCCAAAACATGAGCTGGAAGCGACTCGCAGGAATCGAACAGAAACGCACGGCTCGGCTCCCTCGTTGGCGGCCAAACAGGATCACTTCCGGGACGAGCCTAGCTTGAAGGCGTTTGCTTCCAAAGAGCCTGCGGAGCGCCTCCGCAATGTGCTATCCACAGACGCTACGTGGTCCAAAGTTCACCTCACACTCGCGCAGCATGGATTGACTCTAAACAGGGCGGAAAAGGGTGGCTATACCGTCGGGGTAGAGGGCACAGAGATCCGCGTGAAGGCTTCCGATGTGTTCCGCTTCGCGTTCTCTGGTAAGGAAGCGAAAGCAAAGCTGGAATCACAGTTCGGTCCGTACCAGCCAGCACGGCTCGGCCCGGCGTTCGACGCTCCAGTGATCGATTACGACAATGCTGTGATCCCGAAATGAAATCAGGCCTACAACGCAGCGGAGCCGCGTTATGCGTTTCGCGGAGCTTCAACCCAACTCCGGTCATTGACTAGATTGCCGACGTTGTCCACACTGCCGAGCATCAACGACAAAGCTTTGCGTTTTGATCGCATTGAGATCCGCCAAGTGATTCGCCCCGAAGCCGAGCGCAGGCCAACTGTTCAGGTAGTGGTACGTCCGGGAAATATGGCGACCTCGGCTTTCGCTCAAGGCCGAGAAGGCCCCAAGACACTGTCTCCCAGAACATCTGAGGAGCGCCGCGAGGAATGGGTGCGTCAGCAGGCTGAAGCAGGCCAGCAGCGCCGGCGGCAGCGGATCGAGGAACGGAATCGGGACCGGCAGGAACTCAAGCGCGAATACTTGCTGGCCAGGGAAGGCAGCAGTGCGGATGTACGCCAACACGTCCTTACCGGCCCCCCGCCGGGCGGAGCTCGAAGCCAGTTCGCAGCGCGCCAAGGTGTCAATCCGGCAGATAGACGCTCCGTCGCCTCTGAAGAAGCTGTTCCTTGCTCAAGCCACAAGGGAGCTTCGGCAGGCAAAGCTCTCGCTTGCTGCCGAGCTTCGTCGAGAGCGGAGCCTTATCGTGCAACCGTCCTACGCCGAATGGCCCGAACAGCGGGCAAATGCATCTGACCAACGCGCCGTGGCGCAGATGCGAGGCTGGCGATATCAGGACCAGCGCACCTTCGAAAGATCGAGCGGAGTTCCATCAAGAGAGCAGGCGAACTCGCGCCGAATCACACGGCCGTCGTCGAAAAGCACAACGTGATTAATTGGCAGGAACTAGCAAATACCCGCCTCCGGGGACTGCGAGAGCAAGCCGCCTTTCGCGAGACAGCGTCAAAGTTGATGTGGAAGGCTGACACAAGGACCGGAGATGCTGTTTACACCCTGGGAGGAGTCGCGGCGCTCGTCGATCAGGGTAAGAAGATTGTTGTTCTCGCCCCGGATCTTAATGCCATCCGCTTGGCCCTGCAGATGGGATTCACAAGAACGGTAGCTTGATCGACGCTAAAGGAACCGCGGAGTGGCAGGCGCAACTCATTCGGGCGGCAGTCCAGGACAATGTTCAGGTGGTCTTTACCGACCCGGAACTGCAGCGCCGGTTAGTGTCGGCACGACAGCTGGAGGCAATACGCCGGCAGGGCCTACAGCAGCTCGGAGGCGGGCTGGAGCGGTGACTGGATCGCGAGGTGTCGCTTAGTTAAGTTGGCTTTACTAACGCATGCCACTAATAAAGCAGTAAGGCCTTTGCTTTATTAGCTACAATGGCTCATGCTCCAGCCGAACTCGGAAAACGCGCGGCTGGGCCGATACGTCGAGACCATAGCGGGAGGGAAGCGGTCAGAGCGTTCGTTCCTCCGGCTCTTCCGCCCGATCCGGCCATCGATCTACTGCCCCTGCTGGAGAAGCTCAGCGCCGCCGAACGCGCTCTCGGCCGTCTGGACGGCATCACGGTCCTGCTGCCCTCCCATGAGCTCTTCCTGTACATGTACATACGCAAAGAGGCGGTGCTCTCATCTCAGATCGAGGGCACGCAATCCACGCTGACCGATCTGCTTCGGTTTGAAACCGACGCGGCAGCTGCGCAGCCCATCGATGACATACGCGAGGTTTCAAACTACGTGGATGCCATGATGTACGGCTTGGATCGGCTGGCCAAGCTTCCGCTATCGCTCCGTCTGATCCGAGAGATGCATGAGCGGCTTTTCCATAGCGGACGGGGAGCGAAGACGAACCCCGGGGAGTTTCGCCGCTCGCAGAACTGGGTAGACGGCACTAGACCGGGAAACGCTCTCTACGTACCCCCTCCCGTGACCGAGTTAGCTGGCGTTCTCGATGCCTTCGAGCACTTCATGCATGAGGAAGCGTCCAAGCTCCCTCCTCTCATCAAGGCTGGCCTGCTGCACGTCCAGTTCGAAACCATTCACCCATTCCTGGACGGCAATGGGCGTATTGGACGCCTTCTCATCACGCTGTACCTGTGCGTACACGGCGCTTTGCGCAAGCCTCTGCTTTACCTCAGCCTGTACCTGAAAACGCACCGCGCAGAGTATTACCGGCTACTGCAAGAGGTCCGGGAACAAGGAGCTTGGGAAGCTTGGCTCGCTTTCTTCCTGGAGGGAGTCGCAGAAACCGCGAACCAAGCATTCGAGGCCGCAACTCGCATCGTGGACCTCTTCAGAAGTGATCGCGAACGCATCATGGCACAGAGGGAGCGTGTAGGTTCCGCGCTGCGGGTTCACGACTTCCTTCAGCAGACACCCTTGACTACCGCGAATCGCCTCGTTCAGCAGACCGGATTAACCGCGCCCACGGTAAACCTCGCACTCATCGATCTGCAATCTCTAGGGATCATTGCGGAAATCACAGGTCGGCGGCGGGGACGCGTCTTCGGCTACAGCGCGTACCTCAGCATCCTCAACGAGGGCACAAGTCCCATTGGCTAACGTGCTAGTCGGCTCCAAATAAGAAACGGCCCTGCGCCAACGGGGCCGTCATCTCTCGCTTCAGACGACGCAAAGGCTGTGCTGCATCTCCGCATGACGTGAGACCTTTAACGTCTATCTGCCCTTGCAACGCAGTCCAAACTTTGCTCTACCGCAAACTCTGACGGTGTGAAGCCCGCCAGAAGTTCTAGCTGAGAGTTTATGTCCATCTTCAAATCACGTAAAGGCTGCCTCGCTTTGCCGTCTATCGCGTTCGCCGGCAGGTTGCCGGCACGCACTCAGGTCCCAACACACATCAACTCCAGTGAGAGCAGACCTTCAGGTCTTCAGGACTCAGGCCTGGTCGCCATTGCGAACTGGCGGATGGAACAAAAGAGTTCGGATTCGTTCGTTTGATTACGTTACGAGTTGTGTTCGTTCGGGAATGCCAATCTGAGCACCACATTGGTCCTTTAGCTAATGGAACAAAACTGATCGTTTGTGGGATAGTTCGTTGAACAGCTGAGACAGTGCGAGAGCCTGTGGTGAACTCGACATAGTTAGGAACAGAACAGTTGGAGTGCTATCTCCAATCAACATCTTCAGCCAAGCCCTCGGCCTGTTCCAGAACCAGATCGATTGCAGCCTTTTGAAGATCTGGTGGATAGTCTATCGGGCAAGAAGCTTTCTAACTTCCAAGCGCATTTTGGCTCGCACTGATTCTTTCCGCGTCCAATCGACAGTCTGAGAGCGACGGATCTGTAACACGAGCTGCTGGGCTAACACCCGCAAATCTTCTACACGCATCAGCTCTCGGGCTGAGCCATTTTCGGCAAGCGCGGTGTAGAAGGCCATCTCCTCAGGATTTAGGCCGAGCTCTGCCCCGCGCTTTCCTGAACTCTCGATCTCCTGTGCTAAGGAAATAAGCTCATCGAGAATCTGCAGATTGTCAACCGCACGATTATGATACCGGCGCATGGCCTCGTTTAGTCGTTCGGTCAACAGCCGAGCCTCGACGATGTTTGTACGTTCACGCCCAGAAATCGCATCGGCAAGCAACCTCCGCAGGGCTTCGATGGCAAGGTTGCGTTCGGGAACCACCCGTATACCGGCCAGAAACTCTTCCGACAAAATAGAAACATCCGGCGTTCCTAACCCTGCTGCCGCAAATACGTCGAGGATTCCATCCGACACAACAGCGCGGGACAGAAGCTGTCTAACGCGTTGCTCAGCCACCCGACTATGGGTTCCGTTCTGCGAACGTGCACGGTTCGTCAAGTTTGCTCTAAGTGTCACGAGCAGGGCTACCATGTCGCGAACCGTAGCGGCTTCGGCTGTCCCGGCTGCTAAAGCAAAAGCCGCTTCAACTCTAGCCACTATCTCGGCAAATCTCGCTCTTTCCTGCGTTGCTAAGATGTGTTCAATGCAACGCTTCAGAAATGTGAGTCTTTCCGTCGGGTTCGCATTCCGAAAATCTCGCCACTCTACTGGTTCGAGTAGCGCCTGAGCCTCTTCCAGGTTTCGCGCTAATCACGCACGGCGGTTTCTACGTCATAGGTGGCTCCCCCATGCTCACCGGCGTACTGTGCCAATACCTCTCTCAAGTCTGCGCCGATTCCTTGGTAGTCCACGATGAGACCGCCTGGTTTCTCGCCGAAGACGCGGTTGACTCGCGCGATCGCTTGCACAAGGCCGTGCCCCTGCATCGGCTTATCGATGTACAGGGTGTGCAATGACGGAACGTCGAAGCCCGTGAGCCACATGTCGACAACGATTGCGATGTCAAAAGTGGAGTCGGCGCGCTTGAATTGTTTCGCGAGAGCTTCCAGGCGAGCGGGTGTACGGCGGTGCGCCTGAAAGGCGGCCGGGGCCTCGGCGGAAGCAGTCATGATCACCTTTAGCCGTCCCTCTTGATTGTCGGCTGGATCGTCGCTGGCCCAGGCGGGCCGCTCCGCCACGAGCGCACCATAGAGCGCGACAGCGATCCACCGTTTCGCCGTGACGATCATCACTTTTCCACCGCCCAAAGCTTCCATGCGGCTATCGATGTGTTCGACTATGTCTGCAGCCACGGCTGCAATACGCTCGGGTGCTCCGATGACTCCATCGAGCCGGGCCAGTTTTGCCTTTTCGGCCTCGATGGCGGCTCCGTCTCCGTTGCCCAGCTGCTCGCCCAACTCGTCCAACTCCCTCCGCTCGTCCTCGGTCAGGTCGTAGTGCAAGCGGGCGAGACGCGCAGAGTAGTGAATCGGCACGGTTGCGCCATCCGCTACCGACTGGCGCATATCGTATCGGTCGACATCTTCCCCAAACATCATACGTGTGTCGCGGTCCTGGGCCGTGACCGGCGTTCCTGTGAAACCAACGAAGGTGGCGTTCGGCAAAGCCTGGCGTACATAGGCGGCGAAACCAAGGCTCTGGCGAACACCGTTCGTTCCCACAACGAGCTTGGCCTTGAAGCCATATTGCGTTCGATGTGCCTCGTCTGCGAGGACGATGACGTTGGCGCGATCGGTTAGAAGTGGGTGAGAACCGTCGTCGTCGCCGCGAAACTTCTGTATCGTCGATAGCACAACGCCGCCGGCGGTGGTGGTGAGCAAGCGCCGAAGGTCTGCTGTGTCCGCTGCTCGCACAGGTATGGCCAGGAGCACGGAGGCATGCGCCGCGAATGTTGCATACAACTGTTCTTCCAGATCGAGCCGGTCCACCAAATCAGGATCGTGGGATTCGCCAGTCTTGTATCGCGCTGCAAGGCCCGCACGAGAAGAAGCATGGTGAACGATTTGCCGGACCCTTGCGTATGCCAGACAACGCCTCCACGATGATCCCCTCCCGAAGTGGCGGCCAAAGCGACCCGCTCGCGAGCCGCATGCACGGCGCGCGCCTGATGGTATGCGGCGATCTTCTTCGAGACAACGCGTCCCTCATCTGTCTCAAAGGCGATCAGGCCCAGCACATGATCCGTGAACCGGCGCAGCAGGCAAAGGGTGCGGAGCACGGCTTCCAGCTCACTGGCCCCACCCGCGACCTCACCCCGCTCGGGCCGCCACGGAGCGAAGCGATCGAGCCCTTGCGTGAGCGTACCCACCTTTGCGGTGAGACCGTCCGAGATGATTTGCACTTCGTTGAGCCGTAGCAGCTCGGGCGCGATAGCCTCGTAGTTGCGAAGCTGCGTATAGGCTCGAAGCAGGGGATCGGGATCAAGTGGGCTCTTGAGTTCGATCAAACCCAGAGGCAAGCCGTTCACAAACAGAACGATGTCGGCCCGAACGCCTTCGTGCTCGCCTCTGACTGCGTATTGGTTCGCGGCAAGGTAATGATTCAGCTTCAGGTCATCTTCTGCAATCAGCCGAAGGGGCAAGGTCCGTATCAGCCCAGCTTCATCCCGGAAGGACACGGGAACACCCTCGACCAGCATTTTGTGAAAGGCGCGATTGTTCTCAAGCAAATCCGCGCTGACACTTCCCCGCACGCCGGCCAGCGCGGCTTCAATCATCGCCGCGTCCGCTGTTGGATTGAGGCGCCCGAAGGCGGCTTCGACTTCTCTTTCCAGAAGTGCGTCGCGCCAGTCTTTCCGAAGTTCAAGCGCACCACCGGGCGAAAGCTCGGCCCCGCGTACCACACGCCATCCCGCCAAGTCCAGCCACGCAAGGGCGGCGAGTTCCACCGCCTCCTCATCCAGGCGGACCCGCTCGCGATGCGTGGCGGTCTCGCACATACCTCAGGCTCCCATGCCGCCAGCGCACTGTCGTATTGTTCTCGGTCTAACGTGAAGAGGATAAGGCTCGGCTGATACTCACCTTCTAGAATCGACACGGGACCGTGGCTATCATCGATCCAGTCGTTGAACTCTGACGCGGCTTCAAACGGCAGCTCCTGCTCATCGTTCTCCGCCGGAGCGTTCTCGGTGCCTGCAGCGTTCAAGCCGCTAAACAGCTGCTGTAGCCCCTGCTTTATGTCCTCCGCACGGGGATGTCCAGCCAGCTTGAGTCCAATGCGTGGATGACAGCGTGCATTTGCTTTGGGAAATCCTTGCTACTCGGAGGAGTAAGACCCATCTCACCGCAGAGGGTTTGCCCAACAGCCTCCAACAGTGTGCGGGCTTCGGCTACACACTGGTCCGGACGCACATCGATATTGGTTTCGATTGCGAGGACGTGACGGTCAAGCCGCTCCTTCCAATCCGGTCGACGGTCCATTACCGCTCGAAGCTGCTGCAACTCGTACGGCACGTTATGCACTCTCCGCAATCTTGTCGGCTTCGCGGATGCGCAGCTCGCCTGAAATGAGCTTCGGCAACATCGTGTCGCGAAGAGTTGCCAGTGTCACATTCTCTCTAGCAATGCGTACAATACGCTCGACCAAGGAGTCAACCAGTTCTACGAAGGCCTGCATCACTGGTTCGTTCGCTTGGATCATTGGAAGGCCCCGCAGGCTGCTTTTGCTGATCTCAAGAAAAGTGGAGCCATTCGCATGAGCCTTAATACGAGACATTTCAGCCTGGCACCAGGCCCAAGCGAAGCTGGTGCTTAGACCCTTCTGCCGAAAGGCAGCGATGCCTTGGTTGATGGCTGTGGGCATATCGGCGAATCCCAGATATCCAATTGGAGCACGGGATGATAGCAACAGCGTCCCTCGGGGCAAGAGACCCGAGCTACAAGATGCTAAGCCATCATCGCTCAACGTTCGATCAGATTTAAGCAAGATAGGCGATGACAATCGCGAAAGGTCTTTTGGAGTGGTCCAAACATGAAGACCGCTCCAGAAACGCTTCTCTTCAGTCGAAGGAGTGTTCCCAGCCACGATGTCGAACACATCCCCGACGGGTCTCTTCTGCCATCCTTCAGGAAGACCGTCGTCCGTGAGACGAGTCGGGAAGAGAGCGGCGATGTGGGGCGGAAGACCGGTGTCCTCACCGGCAGCGGCGCGGCGCACAGGATCGAAGTCAACAAACCAGCTCTGAAACAACGCCCGCGCAATCGCCTCCAATGTGTTCGCCATTTCTTGGTTTAGCGCGATTTTGTCGTCGAGAGCTGACAGCAGACTTGAGATGGCTGTCTGCTCGGCCGTGACGGGAGGAATAAAGGTATTGAATTCAGACTACTTTGAGTAAGTTTGGGCATCACTGCACCCGTGAGTTGAGCCGAAATGTCGTGCTGTTGAAGAGCGTAATGGACAAACCAGGTGCTCGCCTTGGCAGTACCACTAACGATATGCGCGTGGTTATAACCCAGAACTTACCTTTCGCCAAAAATGCGTAAGGGGTTTGACGAGTCCGCAGATTCTCGCCGTCCTCTGCGATGAGGAGATACTCTCCATCAAACAGGTGGCCATCCACGTAATCGACTATGCCAGATGCGCCATAATAGGCAAACGGTCCTCTCTTCCGCTCACTTTCTTTGATCGGACGCGTTTCGAATCATGGTTGAGTGTTACATCTCCAAGCCTTGCGTGTGTCCACTCGCCATTCATAGCCGACTCCAGCTAGTTGCTCCCGTATTCGCGCGTCCAGGTCCGCACTGCTCTCGATGTATTTCGCAAGCTGGCTCGTTAGCTTCTGCATGCGTGCCTCGAACGGCTCGGTGTCATCGGTAGCTGCTCCCGATCCTACGTATCGGCCGGGAGTCAGCACAAAGTTTTCTTCCTCAATCTTCTTCAAGCTCGCCGCGCACGCAAAGCCGGGAACGTCAGCATAGTTGCCGCCCTGCTCACGCCAGGCGTGGTACGTATCCGCGACACGCGCAACGTCGGCACCGTCGAGCACTTTGAGCGTGCGGCTCTCCATGCGGCCTAGCCTACGTGCGTCAATGAACAGCACCTGTCCACGACGGTCGCGCAGCTTTCTATCTTTGAGCAAACCATTCGACTTGTCACGAGCGACAAACCACAGACAGACCGGGATCTGCGTTGTGGCGAAGAGCTGTCCCGGCAGAGAGACTATGCAGTCGATCTGGTCCTCTTCGATCAGCTTGCGCCGGATCTCCCCCTCGCCGGACTGCTGACTGGAGAGACTGCTATTCGCCAAAACAAAGCCCGCGATCCCGTACGGTGCCGGATGGTAGTGAAAGTGCTGCACCCACGCAAAGTTGGCATTCCCGGCAGGCGGTACCCCGAAGCGCCAGCGGGCATCGCCGCGCAGCCGCTCACCGCCCCAGTCGCTCATGTTGAACGGGGGGTTCGCAAGAATGAAGTCGGCCTTGAGCGAGCCATGCAAATCGTTGTGGAAGCTGTCGGCCCACTTGTTCCCGAGGTCGGCCGAGATGCCGCGCACTGCGAGTTCATACGCGCGAGCCGCCACGTGGTCGGATTCGACTCCTGCCCATAGATGGAGATGTCGTCTGGGATACCCCCATGCACCTTTAGAAATTTCTCCGACTGCACAAACATGCCCCCGCTGCCACAACACGGGTCGAAAACGCGCCCCCGAAAGGGCTGGATCATCTCAACCAGGAGCCGCACGACGGAGCCGGCCGTGTAGAACTGGCCGCGACGCTTGCCCTCAGCCATGGCAAACTGCCTCAGGAAGTATTCGTACACACGGCCAAGCATGTCCTGCTGGTCGTCCGTCACCAGCGCAAGATTCGAGAACAGCGTGATGATCTCGCCCAGCTTCACCTGATCCAGCTCAGGCCGGGCATAGTTGCGGGTCAGAACGCCTCTGAGCTTCGGATTGTCTTTCTCAATCAGGTCAAAGGCCTTGTCGATCAGGACGCCGATAGGCGGTTGCACCTGAGTGGCGTGCGCCTTCAGAAACTCCCAGCGCGCCTCCTCCGGGATGTAGTACACGTGGTGACCAGTGAACTGGTCTCGATCTTCCAGCGCATTCGCGACGTAGGCGTCGCGCGTCGTGTCCGGGAAGTCCCGCGACTCCTCAAACGCCTCGCGCTGCACCTCGGCCTGCCGGGCCGCGAACCGATCTGATACGTATTTAAGGAAGATCAAGCCTAGAGCGACGTGCTTGTACTCGGCGGCGTCCATATTGCCGCGCAGCTTATCGGCGGCAGCCCAAAGCGTCGCTTCCAACGTGATCTGAGTTGCACGTGCTACAGAGCGGGAACCGGGTTGACGCGCCAAGTGTCTCTCCTTTGACCAGGTCTCACCTGGGCAAAGCAAACCGGAGGCGATCCTTGAGCCTAGATTATCAAAGTGGACGACCTCAGGACGAGCACGGCGTAAGGTCCCTCAGGGCTGCTAGCAGATGACGCATCCCTTGACTCGCCTGCCCGTCTGAGATTAGACGTTGACCACCGTGTTGTCCACGGACTGTCTGCTCTTTGTCTGAATATATTGCCGAGCGCTCGTTTTCGGAGTCCTCCACCTTCTGCATCGGCAAATATCGGCGTCCAAAAGAGTTTTAGGAAGTTGGTAGCGTTTGATTTTCATTGCGTATTACCCGCTCTCGCTTCAAGAGTTTCCAAGCGACTCGGGCATGTACGATCAGAACGCGTACACGCAGATGTGAAACGTAGAGAAGAAACGTAGAGAAATGGAAAGGTGTACACGTTCGGAAGCTCAAATCATGGCACTGTCAGAGTTAGGATGAAGGCCCACCCGAGCGGCATCCGCCGTTGCCTGCACAAAGAACTCTACTCACGGCTCGGCCAGCACATTCTGAAATACCTGACCTCTACCGAGGTGCAGGGTCTCGTTACCGCAGCGCGGCGGGGGACACCTGGTCGCAGCGGGCCAAATCCACAACCTGCTCAAGCGGATATTCGATTACGCATCGTCTCGCCAGCGGACCCGGTAATGTAATCCCTGATCATCCTGAACCCGTTGGCGGTCATGTCGCAAGGATCGAAGCTGCCGTCCGGCACCTTGATCGAGCCCTT